>CALMXT010000175.1 GCA_937871125.1 uncultured Zoogloea sp.
CAGCCCGGCCTCGGCGAGGTGTTGCCAGACGCTGTGACGGTCGGCCATCGACATCAGGTTGCGGGCTGCCGCGGCGAGGCGGGCGAGGGAGGACGGGCCGTGGGCTTGCGCTTCAACAGGGGCGGGGGGGCGGGCCAGGTTCAGCAGGGTGCGTTCTTCTTTCAGCCAGTCGGCCACCCAGGCGGGCGACTGGTCGTGCCGGAGGCCGGCGTCGAGGGTTTCGACGTAGTCGGCATAGGCCGCCAGGGCGGCCTCGCGGGCGGCGGGGCTGAGTTGAAGCCCGCCCTGCCCCTTGTGCTCGGCATACCACTGCAAAGGCATGGGGTAATAGATGCGGTTGCCCTGCCATTCGAGGAGGTGGTAGCGGTACAGCGAATCCAGGCTGTCGGCGGCGAGGGCGTCGCGCTCCCCGTTGTTGGCGTCGATGTCGGCACCGAGGGTGGCGATTGCCACCGGCTCGGGCACCCCGCCGGGAAAGACCGCCAGTTGCAGGAATGCCGCCGCTGCCTCGGGGTGACGGGTCTGCACCACCTCGAAGGAGAAATCGATGCTCGCCACCAGGCTGCGCATGCGCTGCTGGTCGGCGTTGCTGAGCACGGCGTCGTGGTCCTTGCGGCCGATCAGGGACGAATCGACCACCGCCTTGGCGTGGGCTTTTTCCAGTCTTTCAACGACGCGCGCCAGGGATGCGCGGGGGCCGTCGAAATGGCGGGACACCAGCCAGACCGAGCGGGGGTGGCCGTCGAGAAAATCCAGCAGGCGCTGCCAGGCCGGATCGGCGGACCAGGCCATGCGGATTGCCGTGGTTTGCACCTTGTTGAGGGCCAGTTCGGCGAGCAGCAGCGCCTCGGTTTCGGCGCGGGTCATGGGCGGGATGGATTCCGCGTGCTCCGTTTGGCGTGTTTCATCCACCTTCCAGCGGGTGGTGAGCAGCGCCTTGAGCTGGGGCGCGGCGTCGAGCCAGGCGTCGAGTTGCTGGGCGAAGGCGGCCTGTGCCGGGGCATCGAGCATCATGTCCTCGGCGTTGTCGAGGACCAGCAGGGTGGGCTTGGCGGCCAGAAGGCGGGCGAGGCCGGCATCGTCTTCCGGTGGCGCGGCTTGGCCGAGGGCGGTGGCGATCAGGCCGCGCAGGAGATCGGGGGTGAGGCCGCGGGTGATCGGCTGGTAGATGAGCCGCACATCCGGGTGTTCGTCCTGATAGGCCCGTGCGCTTTCCTTGCCGAGTTCGGTCTTGCCGATGCCCGGCAGGCCGACGAGGGAGACAAGGCGGTGCTGGGCGAGCGCGACGCCGATGCCGCGCATGATGTCCGGACGGGGCTGGAAGCTGTCGCGCCGAGCCGGGAGATTGTTGAGGCTGGCGTGATCGCGGGCGCGCTCGGCGGCCTCCTGGGGTAACACGTTGGGGCGGGCGAGGCAGATGGGAATGCTCCATGCGTCGCGCAGCGGCGTGCCCTGATAGGCCCGCACACGGGCCGAGGCGAGGGCGTGGCCGGGCGGGGTGCCGGGGCCGAGTTGCCGATAGAAACTGGCGGCCAGTTCGGCACTGCGGGCCACCGGCAGGTTCGCCTGGGTGGCGATGACGACGCTCAGGTTGCCGCTGGCGGGCGACAGCAGTTGCTGGGCGACGCCGGAGAAACTGTTATCCCCGGCAACGGCGCTCTGACAGGCACAGAGAAAGGCGAGTTGAACGCCTGAATCGCGGACGGCTTGTCCCAGCAAGTCGGCACCCACCCAGTCCGGCCCGCCGTCGGGGCCGTTGAGCGTAATGCATCCCGACAAGCCGTCGTGCCCGCCGTGGGCCAGGAGATGAAGGAATTGGTAGGGGCGTTGTTGCGCCTTTGCGGCATGCAGGGTGGTTTGCAGGGAATCGCGTTGGGCATTCGGCAGCACGTCGAGGCGGGTGCCGAAAATGTTGCGCAGCCGGGCTTCGTGAGGCGTCGGGTCGAAATCGCTGCCGGCCCCGGCGGGCTTGGCCCAGGCAAACAGGATGCGGGCGTCGGCGGCGCAATCGAACGCCGCTGCGGAGTTGTGCTCGAAACAGCGGATGAGCGCGCCTTGGGGGCGGGCAAACAGAAACTGCCCGGCATGGTGCAGGAGTTCCAGGGGCAACTCGGCGAAGGCCTCGGTGGACGGCCCGAAACTGACCAGGAGCTTAAGCGGCTGACCGCCTGCTTTGCTCTGGATGGCCGCCCAGGCCTGGCCGAGACTGGCGTCGGCCTGCAGGATGGCTTGCAGAAGGGCATCGCCGAATACCTGCTGAGCGGCGGTTCCCGTTTGGCAGGCGCGGTAGTCCTCCAGGAACTCGGCCCAATTCAGGTGCTGCCCGGGCAAGGTCTGCCCGGAATAGGTGGCGAGGTCGAGCACGCCGGCTCCGTGGGTGCCGGCGGCATCGCGCAGGATGAGGTGGATTTTTTGCCGGTTGCCACTGGCCGGCAGGGTGGCGGAGAGGAAAACCGGATAGGCATCGCCGGTTTCGAAGGGCTGCATGGCTGGGGCTTTCAGTGCTTGTCGTAGTCGGCAAACAACTGCTCGACCCGGCGCTTGAGATCGGCATCGGCAACGCCGGGTTTGTGTTTGACGCGGCGAAGTTCGTCGAAGACCTTTTCTTTGAGCTCATCCACCGGGCGCTTGCCGTAGCGGCTGCGGAGATTCTTGAGTGCGTTGTAAGCCGCGTTGCCGACCACCCCTGAGGCGGCTGCGTTAGCGATCCACTCGGCAATCTGAACCAGATTGCCAAGGTCGAGGTGAGGCTGGGATGCCAGGTTGTCGGGTGAGGAGCTGCCTTGCTTGATGTCGTCTGTCATGGTGGATTGCCTCTGTCATCGATTGAACGATTCTATGAGGCACCGCCCGCTTCAACAAGCGAGAAAGGGGCGGCGGATCGACGACGAGGGAAAAGGTCGAAAAGGTCGAAAAGGCCGAAAAACCTTCTCGGTGCGCTGAGGGATGGCACGCGACGCTTCGGTAAAAAAGGAGAGCTGTCAGCCCCCAATCAGCAAAGGGCCGCCGCCGCAAAAACCGGGTAGCGCCTTGACCCGGCCTGGAGGATGGGTGAGGCCGTCAGCGGCAGGCGAGCTTGAAGGCGGTGGCGATGGCGGTTTCGTCGAGGCGGCGGCCGATGATGACGATGGTGGTGTCGCGGGTTTCGTCCGGCGCCCAGTCGCGGCCGTAGTCGAAGCCGGTGATGCGGTGTACGCCCTGGAAGACGAGGCGGCGGGCTTCGCCGCGGATGGCCAGCACGCCCTTGTAGCGCAGCATGTCGTTGCCGCTTTTGAGGAGCAGTTCTTCGACGAAGCTGCCCATCAGGCCGACGTCCACGTCGCCGGGGTGGTGCAGCACCATCGAGGCGATGTCGTCGTCGTGGCGGACGAAGGCGGCCTGGCGGCCGCCGCCGCGGGCGAGGCCGCTCGGGGCGCTGGCGCTGAGAAAGGCGGGACTCCGTTCGAGCACGTCGCTGAGCACGAAGGCGTCGAGGGCGAACAGGGCGGCGAGCTCATCGGCGGCGGTGGGCACCGGGAGCAACGGCACCCGCAGGTTGATGCGGGCGAGGCGGGCCTTGAGAGCGTCGAGGGCGGCGGCGTCGAGGCCTTCGGTCTTGGTGAGCAGCACCCGGTCGGCAAAGCCGATCTGGGCCGCGGCGACGCGGTTTTCGTCGAGCTGGCGGGCGGCGTGGATGGCGTCCACGACGGTCAGGATGCCGTCCAGTTCGTAGCGCTCGCGCACCCCTTCGTCCACGAAGAAGGCCTGGGCCACCGGCGCCGGGTCGGCGAGGCCGGTGGTTTCGAGCACCAGTTGGTCGAAATCCAGTTCGCCGCGGTCGCGCCGGTCGGCCAGTTCGGCGAGGGCGGTGGAGAGTTCGCCGCGCACGCTGCAGCAGATGCAGCCGTTGGTGAGTTCGACGACCTCGACCGCCTTCGATCCGGCGATCAGCCCGCCGTCGATGCCCACCGCGCCGAACTCGTTTTCGAGCACGGCGACGCGCCGCGCCGGGTCGGTGGCGAGATAGCGGTTGAGCAGGGTGGTTTTGCCGGCTCCGAGAAAGCCGGTGAGGATCGTGGCCCGGATCGGCGGGCGGGGAATGGCGAGGGCGTCGGACATGGGGCGGGAGCGATGTCGGGAAAAACGGCGCGAAGTGTGGCACAGAAAGCCGGGGGCCGGATTGCGGCCTGAGCTGGCGGACCGATGGGGCAGGCGGATGCGGCGGGGCGCCGCGTCGACATGGAAAGCTCGACGGGGCGCCCCGGATGGCTTTGGCGCGTCATGGGCGACGCGCCGGGCTGAGCGGTTTACTTGGCGGTGATGGTGACGGGAATGCTGGCTTTGGCGGTCAGGCCGGCTTGGTCGACGACGCTCACCTGCAGCGTGTAGCTGCCGGTGACCGGGGCGGCCCAGTTGGCGGTGAGGGTCAGGCCGCTCATCGAGAAGCTCATGCCCAGCGGCACGCCGGAGATGGAGATCGACAGGTAGGTGGCGCCCGGATCGGCGATGGCGATGGTGCCACTCATCGGCTTGCCAGCCACGCCGGTCATGGCCGCGGCGGTGATCGTCGGGCCGGCGGTGGCGATCTTGATCGTCATGACGCCTCGGCCGGTCAGACCGGTCTTGG
>CALMXT010000176.1 GCA_937871125.1 uncultured Zoogloea sp.
GGCTTCCGCAACGGCATGGATCTGTACTTCTCCTACCACGACGGTCAGGCCGTGACCTGCGACGACTTCGTGGGCTGCATGGCCGAGGCCAACGGGGCCGATCTCGACCTCTTCATGCGCTGGTACAGCCAGGCCGGCACGCCGCACCTCAAGGCCGAAGGCGTGTTCGATGCCGCCAGCCGCAGCTACACGCTCACCCTTTCCCAACACACGCCGCCCAGCGCCGGCCAGCCGGACAAGCTGCCGCTGCACATCCCGGTGGCGGTCGGCCTGATTGGGCCGGACGGCACCGATCTGCCGCTCCAGCTCGAAGGCGAAGCCCACCCCGGCGACACCACCCGCGTGCTCAATCTCAAGGAAGCGAGCCGCAGCTGGCGTTTCACCGGCCTCGACGCTGCGCCGGTGCCGTCCATCCTGCGCGGTTTCTCGGCGCCGGTGATCCTCGACATCGCCGAGGACGACGCCCGTCTTGCTTTCCGCATGGCGCACGACAGCGATCCGTTCAACCGCTGGGACGCGTCACAGCGTTTCATGGAGCGCGTGGTGCTGGCGCTGGCTGCCGATCACGCCGCCGGCCGGCCGATGCAGGTTCCGCAAGCCTTCGGTCACGCCTTCCGGGCGCTGCTGGTGAGCGAAGTCCTCGATCCCGCTTTCGTCGCCGAAACCCTCACGCTGCCGTCCGAAGCCTACCTGCTCGAACGGATGCAGCCGGCCGATCCGGCGCCTCTGCGGGCTGCGCTGATCCACCTCAGCCGGGAGCTCGGTCAAGCCATGCAGGCGGATTTCCTCGCCCGCTACCTCGACCTCGAAGTGGAAGGCGAATACCGCTACCACCCTGCCGACGCCGGCAAGCGCGCGCTGCGCAACCTGTGCCTGCGCTACCTCGCGGCCTGGGGCGGCGCAACCGCCATCGACCTTGCCGCCAAGCAGTTCGAACACGCCGGCAACATGACCGAGCGATATGGCGCGCTGGCCGCGCTGGTGCAAAGCGACTCCCTCCGACGCGTCGACGCGCTGGCCGCTTTCCACGAGCGTTACAAGGACGACGCGCTGGTGCTCGACAAGTGGTTCCAGCTCCAGGCCGGCGCCTGGCGCTGGTCCGACGCCGCGCCCTCGACCCTCGACCATGTGCGCGCGCTGATGGACAACCCGGCCTTCAGCCTGTCCAACCCGAACAAGGTGTATTCGCTGCTCGGCACCTATTTCAAGGCCAACGCCGCCGAGTTCCACCGCCCGGACGGTGCCGGCTACGCCTTCTGGGCCGAGCAGGTCGTGGCGCTCGACCGCAGCAACCCGCAAGTCGCCTCCCGCATGGCGCGGGCGCTGGAAGGCTGGCGCAAGTTCACGCCGGAGATCCAGACCCGCATCCGTGCCGCCCTCGAAAAGGTTGCGGGCGAGCAGGGGCTGTCGCCGGACCTGGCCGAGATCGTCGGCAAGGCGCTCGGCTGAGGCTTCGGGGCTGCGCAGCAAGCCGCCGGCATGGTGCCGGTGGGCTCCGCTGCGGCAGCCTCGATACGCGCTCCGGCGAGCGTCCGGGGCGTCGCTCCGGTATCATGGCGGCCTGACTTTTTTGCGCTGCGGCAATGGAACTCCTGACTGCTTTCATCGACATCGTCCTGCATCTGGACGTGCATCTTGCGGCCCTCACGGCCCAGTACGGCACCTGGATCTACGCGATCCTGTTCGTGATCATCTTCTGCGAGACGGGATTGGTGGTCTTTCCCTTTTTGCCCGGCGATTCCTTGCTCTTTGTGGCCGGCGCGCTGGCGGCCACGGGCGGTATGGACATCTGGGTGCTGTGCGCCGTGTTGCTCACCGCCGCGGTGCTCGGGGACAACACGAACTACTGGATCGGCCACCACATCGGGCCCAAGGTGTTCCGCTGGGAGAACTCCCGTTTCTTCAACCGCGCGGCCTTCGACAAGACCCATGCGTATTTCGAATCCCACGGCGGCAAGACCATCATCATCGCCCGCTTTCTGCCGTTGCTGCGCACCTTCGCGCCCTTCGTGGCCGGCGTTGCCCGTATGACCTACGCTCGTTTCGTCGCGCTGGATTTCATGGGCGGTTTCATCTGGATCTTTTCCCTCACCTGGCTCGGCTACGGATTCGGCAACCTGCCCGAAGTGAAGAAGAACCTTTCGCTGGTGATCGTCGGCATCATCGTCATCTCGCTGCTACCGGTGGCGATCGGCTGGCTGAAGGGGCGCCGCGCGCCGGCGGCGGGTTGAGCCGGGGATGAAAAGAGTCGTCATTCTCATCTCCGGTCGCGGCAGCAACATGGAGGCGATCGTCCAGGCGCAGATCCCCGGCGCGCAGATCGCCGCGGTCATTTCCAACCGGCCCGACGCTGCCGGCCTCGAATTCGCCGCCCGGCACGCCATCGCGGCCGAGATCGTCGATCACAAGGCCTACGCCAGCCGCGAAGCCTTCGACGCCGACTTGGCCCGGACCATCGATGCCCACGCGCCCGATCTCGTCGTGCTGGCCGGTTTCATGCGTGTGCTGACCGACGAGTTTGTCAGCCGTTACGCCGGCCGCCTGCTCAACATCCACCCCAGTCTGCTGCCGTCCTTCCCTGGCTTGCATACCCATCGGCGGGCGCTCGAAGCCGGCGTGCGGGTGCATGGCACGACGGTCCATTTCGTCACGCCGACCCTCGATTGCGGGCCGATCGTCATCCAGGCCGCGGTGCCCGTGCTGCCCGGTGACGACGAATCGGCGCTGGCCGCCCGCGTGCTGGTTCAGGAGCACCGCATCTATCCCCAGGCCGTGCGCTGGTTCGTCGAAGAAAGGTTGAATCTCGGCGCCGACGGACGGGTGCGGGTGCGCGACGAAGCCGCAAGCCCGGCTGGCTGGACGGTTCCGCCCGTCGAGGCCTGACAGGCCGATGGCCGTGGGCCGCCCGCCGAACCGCAGCCTGTTCGTCGCCATCGCGGTATCCGTGGCGGTGCATCTTGTCGTGCTG
>CALMXT010000177.1 GCA_937871125.1 uncultured Zoogloea sp.
CGCCGGTGACCGACGACGAGATCAAGGTGCTGATGGAGCAGGGCGCCGAGGCCGGGGTGTTCCATGAGAGCGAACAGGAGATCGTTTCCAATGTGCTGCGCCTCGACGAGCAGCGCATCTCGGCGATCATGACGCCCCGGCGCGACATGTTCGTGATCGATCTGGATGAGGACGAGGCGGAGATCTGGCAGCGCATCGTCGAAACCGCGTTCTCGCGGCTGGTGGTGTGTCGCGACGGCCTTGAGCATGTGCTCGGCGTGCTGCAGACGGGCGATCTGCTCAAGAAGGCGCTGCCCGGCGGTCATGTGACGCTGGCCGACATCGAGGCGCTGCTGCGCCCGCCGCTCTATGTGCCCGAGTCGGTGACGACGACCCAGCTGCTCGAGAGCTTCCGCCGCGCTCGGCTGCAGTTTGCGCTGATCATCGACGAATACGGCGAAGTTCAGGGGCTGGTGACGCTGACCGACGTGTTGGCGGCCATCGTGGGCGAACTGTCGGTGCCCGAGGCGCCGGAGGATCGCGACATGCTCCAGCGGGAGGACGGCTCCTGGCTCGTGGATGGCGATGTGGGCATCGAGCGCCTCAAGTCGGTGCTCGACATCGGGGACGACCTGCCGGGCGAGGATGAACATTCGTTCCACACCTTGGGCGGTTTCATCATGCATGTACTCGGGCGCATCCCGACTCCGACCGATCATTTCGAGGCGCTGGGCTGGCGCTTCGAGGTGATGGACATGGACCGCAACCGGGTGGACAAGGTGTTGCTGTCGCGCTCGTCCGAAATCTAGCTGCAGGCGCGGCGTGGGGAACGGACGCACCGCGGGTTCTCCCGCGCGCCGGCCGGTTTCCGCTCAGCGGCTGCACCAATCCCGCCGGTTGCCGCGCCCCCAGGGCATCGATTGCCGTTCCGTGAGGCTCATGGTCGTGCGCACCTTGCCGCTCGTGCCGTCGAACAGCACATCGAAGCGGGCCGGCTCGGCCCACACATCGCAGTAGCGCCATTCCCATACCAATTCGTCGCGAGCCTTGTAATAGATGGTCCAGCCTGGGTACGGCGGGCCGAGGGCGCGGAGCACTTCGTCCTGGCTCATGCCGGCCTGGATCTGTGCGAAGTGCTGCATGTCGAGGACGTTTTCGATGCCGATCAAGCGGCCTGCGGCGTCGGTGCGGGCCATCCAGGTGTTGAAGCCCATCGGGCCGGTCGGGTAGGCGAGACGTTCGCCACCTTCTGCTTCGCGCCAACGCGCGGCAGGTGGGCCGAAGTGTCGATCGAGATCGAGCCGGGTGCTGATGCCGGGCTGCAGGGGCGGGCCGCCAAGGCCCGCGCAACCGGCCAGCCCGACGGCTGACAGAAGCGCCGTCAGGGTGGCGGCAGCAAACGCGGCGGGCGCTTTCATCGGCATGCCCTCGACGTCCCGGCAGGCCGGTTTCGTGGATTGTTTATCGCGACTGCGGTGATTTGCATAGCTGAATTAATCGTTTCCGTTCGCCGGTGAGGCATTTCAGACTGGGTTCGTTTCCAGTTTGAGCCGCGAATCGGCGGGAGGTTTCAGCATGCAGGCCCTGATTGTGGGAGCGGATCGCGTCGAGACGATCCGTGCGGAGATTTTCCGGGTTGCCGGACGCCTCGGCATCCGGGACGTGGACCATTGGCCCGGTCGTAAGGCGGGCGAGGGGCGGCGGGTGCTGTCGAGCCGCACCCGGCTGGTGGTCTTCGTGTGCGACCGCGCCAACCACATGTTGATGCGTCACGTGCGCCGTCAGGCGCAGGAACAGGGCGTGCCGATGGTCTTTTGCCGACATTCGGCGACCGAGTTGCGGGAGCGGCTGGAGGGACTGTCCTGAGGCGCTGCCGGGCGGGTGGATTTGCTTCCATTTTCCATTTTGGAATATACAAAGCCTTTTTTATTCGTTTGAGTAGGGGTTCGCCCCTTTTTATACTCTTGCCCTGACCGATTCAAATAGGAAAATCCCCATGTCAACGACCCGTTCCCTCCTGCGTCCCGTCCTTGGTCTGATCGCCGGGATGGCACTCGTCTCCTCCGGTCCGGCATTGGCCGACACCACGCTGCTCAACGTTTCCTACGATGTGGCGCGGGAGTTGTACAAGGACATCAACCCGGCCTTCGTTGCCCAATGGCAGCGCACGACCGGCGAGAAGCTGACGGTCAACCAGTCCCACGGCGGCTCCAGCAAGCAGATCCAGTCGGTGATCGCCGGCCTCGAAGCCGATGTGGTGACGATGAATCAAGCCTCGGACATCGACGTGCTGGCCAAGAACGGGCTGGCTTCGGCCGACTGGCGCAAGGCCTTCCCTCACGGTGCGGCGCCCTACAGTTCGGCGACCATCTTCCTGGTGCGCAAGGGCAACCCGAAGGGCATCAAGGATTGGAACGATCTGGCCCGGCCGGGCCTGGGCGTGGTCGTACCCAACCCGAAAACCTCCGGCAACGGCCGTTACACCTATCTCGCCGCGTGGGGCTATGCGCTTTCCAAGGGCGGCAACGACGCGGCGGCGAAGGATTTTGTCCATAAGCTGTTCGCCAATGTGCCGGTGTTCGACGGCGGCGGCCGCGGTGCGACGACGACCTTTACCCAGCGCGGCATCGGCGATGTGCTGGTGACTTTCGAGAACGAAGCGGTGCTGATCGATCAGGAAGTGGGCGGCGACAAGTTCGACGTGGTCTATCCGTCGATCTCCATCGATGCCTCGGCGCCGGTGGCCATCGTGAACAAGGTGGTCGACAAGAAGGGCAGCCGCAAGGCGGCCACCGCCTACCTCAACTTCCTGTACTCGCCGGAAGGGCAGGAAATCATCGCCAAGCACTATTTCCGTCCCCGCGATGCGGCGGTGCTGAAGAAGTACGCCGCCCGCTTCCCGGCGATCAAGACCTTTACGGTCGAGGAGAAATTCGGCAGTTGGGACGCCGTGCAGAAGACGCACTTCGCCGACGGCGGCATCTATGACCAGATCGTGGTGAAACGTTGATGGCGTCTTCCGGCAATCGCGTGTTGCCGGGCTTCGGTCTGAGCCTCGGCTACACGCTGGTTTATCTCTCGCTGATCGTACTGATTCCGCTGGCCGCGGTGTTCCTCAAGGCCAGTTCGCTGGGAGTTGCCCAGTTCTGGGATGTGGTGACTTCGCCGTCGGTGGTGGCGTCGTACAAGTTGTCCTTCGGCGCTTCGCTGCTCGCTGCGGCGATCAACTCGGTGTTCGGGCTGATGCTGGCCTGGGCGCTGGTGCGTTATTCCTTCCCCGGCAAGCGGCTGGTGGATGCGTTGGTCGATCTGCCCTTCGCGTTGCCGACCGCGGTGGCCGGCATCGCGCTGACGGCGCTCTATGCGCCCAACGGCTGGGTCGGCCAGTATCTCGAGCCCCTCGGTATCAAGGTGGCGTTCACGCCGCTGGGGGTGCTGGTGGCACTGATCTTCATCGGGCTGCCCTTCGTGGTGCGCACCGTGCAGCCGATCCTCGAAGACCTCGACACGGAATTCGAGGAGGCGGCGGTGAGCCTTGGCGCCGACCGTTGGCAGGCCTTCCGCCACGTGGTCTTTCCGACGCTGATGCCGGCCCTGATGACCGGCTTTGCGATGGCCTTTGCCCGCGCGGTGGGCGAATACGGCTCGGTGATCTTCATCGCCGGCAACATTCCGATGGTTTCGGAGATCACGCCGCTGATGATCATCACCAAGCTTGAGCAATACGACTACGCCGGGGCGACCGCCATTGCGGTGGTCATGCTGGTTTTCTCGTTCGCGCTGCTTTTGCTCATCAACGGGCTGCAGACGTGGACGGCCAAACGGACGGGGAGGGCGCGCTGATGGCGGGCGCAGCTGGCGTGTTGCATGGGGCGGCAGATCACGCCGCCCGTTTCGAGTCGAAGGCGGCCACCCGCGAACCGGCCCTGGTCAAGTGGACGATCCTCGCGCTCTCGCTGAGCTTCTTTGCGGTCTTCTTGTTGCTGCCGCTGGTGGCGGTGTTCGTCGAAGCCCTGCGCAAAGGTTGGGAAACCTACATCGCAGCGCTCGTCGAGCCCGATGCCGTGGCGGCGATCAAGCTGACCGTGACGGCCGCGCTGATCTCGGTGCCGCTCAACCTGGTTTTCGGGGTGGCGGCGGCCTGGGCCATCACCAAGTTCGAGTTTCGCGGCAAGCATCTGCTGCTGACTTTCATCGACCTGCCGTTCTCGGTGTCGCCGGTGGTGGCGGGTCTGATCTACGTGCTGGTGTTCGGCGCCCAGGGGTGGTTCGGACCGTGGCTGTCGGATCACGACGTGAAGATCATCTTCGCGGTGCCGGGCATTGTGCTGGCGACGGTTTTCGTGACTTTCCCCTTCGTCGCGCGAGAGCTGATTCCGCTGATGGAAGCGCAAGGTCGCGAGGAGGAAGAGGCGGCCGTGGTGCTCGGTGCCCGTGGCTGGCAGATCCTTT
>CALMXT010000178.1 GCA_937871125.1 uncultured Zoogloea sp.
TTTTTTTATTCTTTAAAAATCATCAGTTTGTCTTTGTGTGTCGAGGGACTTCAAAAAGCATTGTAAAAAATTTCGACACCATTTTTATCAAGTAGCTCGATTCGGAGAGTGAGCCACGTTTCGGGGCGGTGGCGTGGGGCGGTTCACATTTTTTATCCTCGCGTAAGCGGCCCAAAATGGGTGAGGCGACGCGGTGCGAACGGTTCCGTTTCAGCCGGTTTCGCTGCTCGGGCTACGAATGGTTCTTGATGACACACGAAAGAATCGCCGGTACGTACCTTTGGGGCGCATAGCGGGCGCATTCATTGGCGGTTTCTCTTGCCGAAATCCCGAAGGCGGGTTCTTCGAGCAGGCGGGAAACGGCGTTGGCGACGCGTCCGGCCGTCAGGTCGGCGTTTCTCAGGGTGATGGCAACTCCGGCTTTTTCTAGATAGTGCATGTTCAGGAACTGATCCAGATTTCCCGGAATGCCCAGCACGGGAACGCCCTGACCGAGAGCCTGATAGGCGGTCGGACTGCCGCCGTTGCAGACAACCAAGTCGGCGCGAGCGGCTGCGATGTCGCCGGGTAAGTAGTCGGCGCAGAAGACCCCCTCGCTGGGTGGGGGAGGGGCGGCGCCGGCGGTGGAGACGATCAGTTGGACGTCGAGTTTGCTCAGTTGCTCGATCAGATTGGGTAGCAGGCCGGGGGCGCCCGAGCTTCCGAGGGTGACGTAGATGGTCCGGCGGTCTGTATCCAGACGACTCCACCATTTGGGTAAAGGGATGTCGGGAGACCAGGCCAGCGGGCCGACGAAGAGTGCCCCGAGAATACTATCGTCCGATAGCTCGTAGGTTGATGGGATATCGCTCAGGATGGCCAGGTCGGCATCGGTGTAGGTACGTCGCAGATCGTGCCCGAGGCTGGGCATGCCGTAGTGACGGCGCAGGGCGTTAAGTGGGCGGGCATGGTAAGCGAAGGCGAAGGGCCGGGCGAGGTCGAATAGCTGCTGAGATAGCACCACGCCCAGGGGGCGAACCATCGGCAGATCCGGCACGATGAAGCGTGGCGAGAGCGCAGGATGCCAGTAGGCGTTGGTGATGGTGGCATAAGGCACTTGCTGGCGGCGGGCGGAGATCGAAAGGGTGATGCGGAAGTCGCCGATGACCAGGTCCGGGCGCAGGGTGGCGAGCAGGGCTTCGTCTTCCTCGGTGAAGCGTTTGAGGGATTCGAAATCGAAAACCGGCCGTCCCTTGGCCAGATTTTCGATGAAGCGCGCCTTTCCTGTTGGTGCCAGGGTGTGGACGCGGCCCGGAAAGCCGTTCAGAAAACGGGACGACTCGCTGGATGCTGCGAGCGTGACGTCGTGACCGTCGGCGATCAGGTAGTTGGCGAGTTGGAGCGGGCGTCCGAGGTGGGCCAAGGTGACGTCGTGGGCCATGAGGAGGATTTTCTTGGGCGTCATGACGTGTCCTTGTTGTGGGCGGGCCGCGGCAGAGGTGTGGGGATTCTGAACAGCGTGGCATGGCCTGTCCAGCGAGCTGTCAGCGCGCGGAATCCGGCAGGCGCAGGCTGATCCAGTCGATTTCGCAGTCGACCGCGAGAGCGGATGTTGCGGTGTCGGCGAGGATGCGGGAGATCCGGCAGCTGCGCGGTATGAAAAGTCCTTGGCGCGTCGTCGGCGGGCGTTCGAGCAGATGCAGCAATTGCTCTTCGTGGGCGATTGTGCCGCGCAGTTTAAGGGTGGCGCCGATGAGGTTCGTAGCGGCGCGGGCGGTGCTTTCCGGTTGGCCGATGGCCGCCGTTTCCTTGTCTTCGAGGGGCTGCAGCGGGCTGATTTCCCAGTCCAGTTTGTCGAGGCCGAAAGCGTTTTGCAACGCGAGGAGGTGCGTCTGCCAGGCATGTCGATCCGGTGGGGTCAGGAGCCCAGCGTTGCGCAGGGCGTCGAGTTGGCGCAGCGCATGCCGGGTTTCGGTGTCGGTCCGTTGCGCTTCGAGATGATTGCTACGGGCTTGGTTGAGGCGAGTGTCCTCCTGCTTCAGCATGATTTCGGCGGCGAATCGCTCGGTATGGCTCCAGGCGAGCAGGGCGGCTGCGGCACATAGGGCGATGGCCGCGGCGAGGATGGGGCGGCGCAGACGGCCAGGGGCGGAAAGCTTCATGGTGCGGCAGGCGGCAGGGTGGCTCGCACGATCAGGCGTGGGATTGCTGCTGGGGTGCGGGCATGCATGGCGGTTTGGTCGTCGAGCTTGTCCGGCGCGGGGTCGATGTCGATCGCTGCGCCGGGGAGTTGGCGCAGGGCGTTGAGGAAGTGGCTGGTGGCGCGCTCTGAAGAGGTCGGCAGATTGACTTCAAGGCGGATGTCTTGAGCTTGTGCGTCGGCCGGGGTGCGGGGGGCCGACCAGTCGAGTTGCAGGAGTTCGATGTCGGCTTGGGTGTCGAGAATCGCTGCCAGTTGCTTGAAAAAGGGCTTCGGGCCGGCGGTGAAACGTTGCAGCGCGGCAAGTTTGGCGATGTCGGCCTGAAGGGTGTTGCGGGGCACCGGCAACGTGGGCGTGGCGGCGGCGAGGGCGGCGGCAAGGCGCTCTTCGGCAAGGCCGACGCTATGGAGGGCGGCGGCTTGTTCGCGAAGCTGAGCGGTTTCGACGAGGTTTTTGGTGGTGACGACCAGGCTCGCCGATAGCAACGAAGCGGTGAACACGCCGATTGCGGTGCCGACCCGGCTCAGGCGCTGCTGCTGGAGTGTGTCGGGCGGTGCGAACTGTGGCTGGCGGCGGGCGCTGACGGCGAGGTGGAGGAGCAAGGGCAGGCTGTCCGAGCTGTCCAGCGGAGAGCGCAGACCGCAGCGTCTGGCGAGTTCGGGCAAGTCGAGGGGGATGAAGCGGAGGTCCGGCGAGTCGGGGCAGGCCGCGCGGAGTATGGCGTGCTGATCGGGGTGGGCGAGCACCTGAACCGGCGTGGTGCCGCCACGTTCGAGCGCGCGCTGGCCGATCAGGTATTGGCTGGTGCGCAGGATTTCGTCGCGGCAGCTTTGCCAAAACCCGACGGTTGACGGGGATAAGCCCGGAACGAGCCGGCTGAAGCGTAGCAGATCGTGTTCGAAACAGGAGATGCGAAGTCCGGCCGGCGTGGTGTGGACGAGTAGCGCACGGGGCGGCCTGGGGCGGAGCTGGCGCTGGACGGCCATGCCGAGCAGTGCGGTGCTGTGGATGCCGGTCAGTACGGTTGAGGCCTGGGCGATGGCGGCAAGCCACGGGCGCAGCGCGGGCGGGCGGGTCAGGGCAGCGATCAGCAGGCGCTCGCTCCGCGGATTGCCGCTATCGCGGCCGAGGGATTGGTGGGCGACGTAGGGCGTGTCGAGGTGGAGCTGGGCTTG
>CALMXT010000179.1 GCA_937871125.1 uncultured Zoogloea sp.
TACCAACCGTCCGTCGTCCGTCGCAAGCGCACCCACGGCTTCCTGGTTCGCATGGCCACCCGTGGCGGTCGCAAGGTCATCGCCGCTCGTCGCGCCAAGGGCCGTCATCGTCTCGCCGTCTAAGGCCGACGAGGCCTCTTCCGACGCTTACGATCTCGAGGTGGCGGAAGTTGCGAACATGGCAGGATTCGGCTTCGACGCATCCTTGCGACTGCACAAAACGGATGAGTATTCATCCGTTTTTGCTTTTCGGCGGGTGCTGCGCGGTCGTCACTTCGCACTGCACTATTGCCCGGGCAGCACCGGAACGGCCCGTCTCGGGCTCGTCGTCGCCAAAAAGCTCGCCAAACGCGCCGTTCAGCGCAATCTGGTGAAGCGGATCGGTCGCGACGTGTTCCGTCACGCCCAGGCAAAGTTGCCGTCCTACGATCTGGTGTTACGATTGTCGGCCAAGCTTGACGACGTGACGAGGCGCGGGATGCGTGAAGAGATGATCGACCTGCTCGGACGCCTCCCCGCCAAAGTCAGTGCCCCGCACCGCAAACCCGTGCAGGGCGATTCTTCGGCGAGCGCCCCATGAAAGCCGTATTGCTGGCGTTGTTGCGCTTTTATCGCTATGCCATCAGCCCCATGCTGGGACGCAACTGTCGCTTCGTGCCGTCCTGTTCCGAATACGCCCTGGAGGCCGTGCAGCGCCACGGCGCCATGAAGGGCGGGTGGCTGGCGACGCGGCGTGTTTGCCGTTGCCATCCCTTCAGCGCCGGCGGCTACGATCCAGTACCCTGATCACCCGTCCACCCGGCTTCCGCCTTAACTCCTTCCTGACACTGACTCCGATGGATAACCGTCGCCTGATCCTCCTGCTTGTCTTCGCATTCTCCCTGGTCATGCTGTGGGATGGCTGGCAGAAGCAGCACCAGCCCAAGGTCGCGGCAACCGCCGCCGCCAATTCCACCGCTGGCGTGCCGACGCCGACGCCGTCCGCTACCGCGGGCCCCGCGGCCGTTCCGGGGCAGCCTGCCGCCGCGCCGGTATCCGCGCCGGTGGCCACCATCCGCACCGATGTGCTGGTGGCGGAAGTGTCGGCCCAGGGCGGCGACATCGTCCGGCTCGAACTCACCCGGCACAAGTCCACCGAAGATTCCTCGCGGAACTACGTGCTCTTCGATAAGGGCGAAAAGCACCTGTATTCGGCCCAGACCGGCCTGATCGGCAACGGCCTGCCCAATCACAAGACGCTCTTCACGCTCGGTGCGGCCAATGTCGAACTGAAGGACGGCGAGGACGCCGTCACCTTGCGCCTCGAAGCGCCGCCCACGGCCGACGGGGTGAAGGTCGTCAAGCTGATCACCTTCCACCGCGGCAGCTACGCGGCCGAAGTCGGCTACGAGATCGTCAACGGCAGCGCTGCGCCGCTCGCGCCCCATGCCTACTTCCAGTTCACCCGCGACGGCAAGCCGGCCGAGCAGCCCGGCGGTTTCGGCGTGCAGACCTTCACCGGCCCGGCCTTCTACACCGAGGCCGAGAAGTATCAGAAGGTGAAGTTCGAAGACATCGCCGAGAAGAAGGCCAAGTTCGTCACCAAGGCGGCCGACGGCTGGGCTGCGATGGTCCAGCACTACTTCGTTGCCGGCTGGGCGCCGGTCGAAGGCGAGCGCGAATTCTTCGCCAACCAGGTCAGTTCCGACCTCTACTCCGCCGGCGTGATTCTCCCGGTGGCCGCCATCGCGCCGGGACAGACCGGCAAGCTGTCGGTGCCGCTGTACGCCGGCCCGCAGGAGCAGAGCCGTCTCGAGAAATTCGCCAAAGGCTTCGATCTGGTGGTGGACTACGGCTGGCTGACCATCATCGCCGCGCCGCTGTTCTGGGTGCTCGAGTGGTTCCACAAGCTCACCGGCAACTGGGGCTGGGCGATCATTCTGGTGACCATCGCCCTCAAGGCGCTGTTCTTCCCGCTGTCCGCCGCCAGCTACAAGTCGATGGCCAAGATGAAGACCCTCGGCCCCCGCCTGCAGCGCCTGAAGGAGCAGTACGGCGACGACAAGATGAAGATGCAGCAGGCCATGATGGACCTGTACAAGCGCGAGAAGGTCAATCCTCTCGGCGGCTGTCTGCCCATCCTGATCCAGATTCCCGTTTTCATCGCCCTCTACTGGGTTCTGCTCGGGGTCGTCGAAATGCGCGGCGCACCCTGGCTGGGCTGGATTCAGGATCTGTCGGTCAAGGATCCGTACTACATCCTGCCGCTGATCATGGGCGCCACCAGCCTCATCCAGACCCGCCTCAACCCGGCTCCGCCCGATCCGATCCAGGCCAAGGTGATGATGATGATGCCGATCCTGTTCACCTTCATGTTCCTGTGGTTCCCGGCCGGTCTGGTGCTCTACTGGGTGGTGAACAACTCCCTGTCGATCGCCCAGCAATGGCAGATCAACCGGATGATCGCAGCCGGTGGCAAAACCGCCGCGTGACACCATCGCCGCGATTGCCACCGCCCCTGGGCGCGGTGGCATCGGCGTGGTCCGGATCTCCGGACCGAATCTCTCCGATCTGGTCGCCCGCCTGGGCGGCAAGGCGCAGCAAGCCCGGTTCGCACAGTTCGCCCGCTTCCGTGACGGCAGCGGCGGACTGATCGACGAAGGCCTCCTCCTCTACTTCCCGGCGCCTCACTCCTTTACCGGCGAAGACGTCATCGAATTGCAGGGCCACGGCGGTCCGGTGGTCATGCAGCTGCTGCTGGCCCGCTGCGTCGAACTCGGCGCCCGCCTCGCCGAACCCGGCGAATTCACCCGTCGCGCCTTCCTCAACGGCAAGCTCGATCTGGCTCAGGCCGAGAGCGTCGCCGATCTCATCGAAGCCTCCACTGCGGCGGCCGCCCGTTCGGCCGTGCGTTCGCTCACCGGCAGCTTCTCGAAGGAAGTCCACGGCCTGCGCGACCGCCTCGTCGATCTGCGGATGCTCGTCGAGGCGACCCTCGACTTCCCCGACGAAGACGTGGATTTCCTCGTCGAAGCCCGCGCCTTCGAACGCGTCGAGGCCATCGCGGGCGAACTGTCGGCGATCCTCGACCGTGCCCGTCAGGGCAGCCTGCTCAGAAGCGGCCTGCATGTGGTCCTCGTCGGCCGGCCCAATGTCGGCAAGTCGAGCCTGCTCAACAGCCTCGCCGGCATCGATCGCGCCATCGTCACCGACATCGCCGGCACCACCCGCGACGCCCTGCGCGAGACCATCC
>CALMXT010000180.1 GCA_937871125.1 uncultured Zoogloea sp.
GCGTCACCGGCTACGAGGCGGCCAAGATCCTCCACGAGCGCCAGATGCTCGGCCTCGAGATGCTCACCGCCCGCGGCGTGCTCACCAAGATCAACTCGGTGCTGATTCCCGGCATCAACGACGAGCACCTGATGGAAGTGAACCGCGAAGTGAAGAAGCGCGGCGCCTTCCTGCACAACATCATGCCGCTGATTTCCGAGGCGGAGCACGGCACCTATTTCGGCCTCACCGGCCAGCGCGGCCCGTCGGCCCAGGAGCTGAAGGACGTGCAGGACGCCTGTGCCGGCGGCGCCAACCTGATGCGCCACTGCCGCCAGTGCCGCGCCGACGCGGTCGGCCTGCTGGGCGAGGATCGCTCCGACGAATTCACCCTCGACAAGATCGAGGAGATGGAGATCGTCTATGACCTCGACAAGCGCCGCGAATACCAGGAGAAGGTCGAGGCCGAGCGTCAGGCCCAGCATGCCGCCAAGGAGGCCGCGCTGGCCGTTGCCGGCGGCGACGACGGCATGAAGGTGCTGGTGGCGGTGGCCACCACCGGCGGCGGCAAGGTCAATCAGCACTTCGGCCATGCCACCGAATTCCAGATCTACGAACTCACCGGCACCTCGACCGCCTTCATCGGCCACCGCCGGGTAGACCTCTACTGTCAGGGCGGTTACGGCGAGGACGAGCAGCTGCCTTCCATCGTCAATGCCATCAACGACTGCCACGCGGTGCTGGTGGCCAAGATCGGCGCCTGCCCGCGGGACGAACTGAAGGCCGCCGGCATCGAGCCGGTGGAAGAGTACGCCCACGAGTTCATCGAGAAGGCCGCCCTCGCGTGGTTTGCCGACTACCGCCGGCGCGTCGCGGCGGGCGAGATCGCGCACCTCGAACGAGGCGACGCCCGCATCCGCCAAGGCGCCGTGATGGCGGCCTGACGAAACCCAACCGATCCAGCTTTCAACTCATCTCAACGCAAGGAGACCATCATGGCCTACAAAATCATCGGTTCCACCTGCTCCGGCTGCTCCGCTTGCGACCCGGTGTGCCCCAACGAAGCAATCCGCGAGAAGAGCGGCGTCTTCATCATCGACCCGGCCAAGTGCACCGAATGCATCGGCCACTTCGACGAGCCCCAGTGCGTGGCGGTGTGCCCGATCGACGGCTGCATCGTGAAGGGCTGATCATGCAACCCAACGTGATCGTAAAACCGGCCGCCGAGAAGTTCATGCGCCGCATGGTGCGTTTTTCGGGGCTCGGCGCGGAGGCCGGGTTCCGGCTGACCGTAACGGCCGGCGGCTGCTCGGGCTACAACGCCGAATTCACCGTCGAGGGCGCGCCGCTTGCCGGCGACGAGGTGTTGCCGGTCGGCGACCTGAACGTCTTCCTGCCGGCCGAGTCGCGTCTGCTGCTCGATGGGGTGACCATCGATTTCGCCGATACGCCGTCCTCCACCGGGCTGAGTTTCCACAATCCCAATGCCGGCGCCTGCGGCTGCTCGTCGAGCAGCGGCACCAGCGCGCAACCGCCGGGCATTGCGACGGTGGATATCAGCGCCATCCGGCGCAGTTGAGGAGAGCGGCATGGCGGCGGCGAACGGGATGCCGGAGAGTCTGGCCGATTTCGAGGACGCGATTCTCGGCGCCGGGCTCGATCCGGCTGTCGAATCCTTGATCGGTCAGGCGGGACGCGCCGGCATCGGCGACGAAGGCGCGCTGCAGCTCCTGCTATCCGCCCGGCGTCTGGCACCGGCCCATCCCGCACCGCTGATCGCCCATTACCGCTTCCACTTCTACGCGCGCCGTCTGGCCGAGGCGCGGGAGGTGGCGGTGGACGCGATCGCCCTCGCCGCCCGTCCGCTCGGCCTGCCGGCCGACTGGCGACAGGTCCGCCCCGAAACCCAGTGGCCCGCCGAACGGATGGCCGAACTGCGGGCCCATGCGGTGGCGCCGCGCTTTTACCTGTTTGCCCTGAAGGGCTACGCCTATCTCAGTCTGCGTCTCGGCGACGCGGACGAGGGTCGGGCGGTGCTCGACCTGCTGGATCGGCTCGATCCGACCGACAGCCTCGGTCACCGGGTGCTCGGCAGCGTGCTGGCCCGCGCCGGACGCGACGTCGATTACGACGAACCCGAAGCCGCCGCCGCCACGCCGGAGCCCGCCCCATGAATACCGCCGAAGCCCCCGCGCACACGCCGACGCGTTGGTCGCCGGACGAGCCGCCCAGCGTCGACTGGCTCGGTCGCGCGCTCGACTGCACGAACTGCGAGAACCGCAGCTTGCAGGCGTCGGGCAAGTGCCAGCCCAGTTACGCCTGCGTGTTCGACCGCTACGCCAAGCGCATCGACCGTTTTTTCCGCTGGAACCCGGCGCTGGCCAACAAATACCTGGAGCACCCGTATTTCGAAGTGCGTGCGGTCGCGTCCCGGTCCGCCGACGTGTTCCGGCTGGTCGGGCTGATGTACGACCCCGACGAAACCGTGCGCCTGCATGTCGCGCTGCGCCTGCCCCAGCGCCTACTGGCCGAGTTGCGCGGCGATCCGGACCGGGAAGTGCGCATCCGGGTGGCCCAGCGCATCGACGCCGGCCTGCTGGGCGGGATGGTGGACGATCCGGATTACTTCGTGCGCAAGCTGGTGGCCCAGCGTCTGCCCTTGCCGCTGTTGCCGCGCATGGCCCGCGATCCCGACCGGGAAGTCCGCCTGGTGGTGGTCGAGCGGCTCCCGGTGCCGGCGCTGCTGGACTTCCGCGACGATCCGGAAGTCGATGTGCGGCGGGCGGTGGCACGCCGTCTGCCGGCCGGCCTGCTGGGCGAGATGGCCCTCGACCCGGCCTGGGAGGTGCGTTGGGAAGTGGCCCAGCGCGCCAGCCGGATGCTTGCCCGCAGCCTGCTCCTCGACGAAGAAGCCGAGGTCCGCGAGGCGGCCCAGGCACGCCTAGAAACCCTCGACTCGGAGGCCCGTCATGGCTGACATCTCCCGCGACAGCGACGTCATCGAACTCGAAGGCCCACCCATGTTCGACTTCGGCGAACGGGTGGTGAGCCGCTACAAGGTGCGCAACGACGGCACCTATCCCGGCAAGGACGTCGGCGAGGTGCTGGTCAACAAGGGCGACGTGGGTTACGTCACTTCGGTTGGCACCTTTCTCCAGCAGTTCTACATCTATGCGGTCGAATTCGTCGCCAGCGGCCACCGGGTCGGCATGCGCGGCCGCGAAATCGTCTCCCTCGACAAACTCCCGCCCCATGTCGCCGAAGCGCTCGGCGAGAAGGCGGCGCTGCTCGCCCATATCAAGGAGTAAGGCCATGCTCGAACCGCGCGAACCGAAATACCAGTGGGGCCAGCGGGTGACGGCCGCCATCGACCTGTTCAACGACGGCAGCCACCCGGAAGTGCCCGAGAGCGAGCTGATCGTCGCCGCCGGCACGCCCGGCGAAGTGGTGCAGATCGGCCACCACGAGGAAGCCAACATCCCGGTGTACATCGTCGAATTCGGTGCCACCGAGGCCCGCGTCGGACGGGTGGTGGGCTGTCTCGAAGAGGAGCTGGCGACGCCTTGAGCGTCGCCTGTCGCCGGTGGTCGTCCATGGTCAGCCCCGCCACTCCGAGCGCCAGCGTGACCGGACCGGGCGAATTGGTGCGCCGGCGCATCCTGCGCGAGCTCGAACGGCGCAGCCGCTATCGCTACGTGCGACCCGAGGTGAACTGGCGGGACGAGGGCTGGCAGGTGAGCAGTCCGTGCTGCTCGCGCAACGTGGACGCCGAAGGCGGCGTGATCGAAATCGCCCGCCTGGAGCCGGCCAAGCCCGATCTGTGGCGCCTTTACGCCCGCGACCACGAGGCCGGGCGGTGGATCTGGCAGGCCAGCGCGGCGCGCATCGAGGAACTGCTGGCTTTGGTGGTGAACGATGCCCATCGGGTGTTCTGGCCATGAGGAGCCGGCGATGATCTACCTGGACAACAACGCCACCACCCGGCCGCTGCCCGCGGTGGTCGCCGCCGTGACGGCGGCCCTCTCTACCGACTGGGCCAACCCGTCGTCCAAGCACCCGGCCGGACAGGCCGCCCGCAGCCTGCTGGCCGATGCCCGTGGCGCGGTGGCGCAACTGCTCGGCGCCCAGCCGGCCGAAGTGGTGTTCACCGCCAGCGCCACCGAATCCAACGCGCTGGCCTTGCATGCCGCACTGGCGGTGCCGGGCGCGCCCCGCCGGCTGGTGGTGTCGGCCATCGAACACGCCGGTTTGCTGCAGGCGGCCCGTGCGTGGGCCGCCGAGGGCGTCGAAGTCCTCAGCCTGCCGGTGGATGCGCACGGGGTCGCGGTCGCCGCGGCGCTGCCGGGGCTGCTGGCCAACGGGGCGGCGCTGGTGTCGGTGATGGCGGCCAACAACGAAACCGGCGCGATCCAGCCGGTGGCCGAGATCGTGCGTCTGGCCAATGCCGCCGGGGTGCCGGTGCACATCGATGCAACCCAGGCGGCGGGCCGGATTCCGGTCGATTTCGCGGCCCTCGGGGTGCGCTTTCTGAGTGTGTCGGCCCATAAGCTGCACGGCCCCAAAGGCGTCGGCGCGCTGCTGGTGAAGAAGGGCGCGCCCTTCGTTTCGCGGCTGCCCGGCCATCAGGAGCGCAAGCGCCGCGGCGGCACCGAAAACCTGCCCGGCATCGCCGGGTTCGGCGCCGCGGCCCGACACGCGCTGGCGGCGATGCCGGAGGCGGCGGCCCGGGTCGCCGCGCTGCGCGACGCCCTCGAGGCTGGCCTGCGTGCCGCGCTGCCGGGCGTGCGGGTGTTCGGGGCCGGTGTGCCGCGCCTGCCCAACACCGCCTGCCTGGCCTTCGGCAGCCTGGACGCGGAGGTGGTGCTGCAGCGCCTGGAGCGCGCCGGCATCTGCGCTTCCAGCGGCTCGGCCTGCAGCGCGGGCGGCACCGCAGCGTCCCACGTGCTGCTGGCGATGGGCGTCGCCGACGGGGCCGCCCGCGCCGCAGTGCGCTTCTCCCTGTCCGCCGAGACCACGCCGGGCGACATCGCCACGACGATCGAAACCCTGAGCACGGCCCTCGCGCCCTTGCTCGCCGAAGCCCTTACCGCATGACCCGCATCTGAACCGAAGCATTCACCTTTTGGAGCCACCCATGAAAGTCATGCTGCGCAATACCGCACGGGGCCTGTCGGCCTACGTACCGAAGAAGGATCTGGAAGAGCCGGTGGTGGCGAAGGAGAAGGAAGACCTTTGGGGTGGAACCATCACCCTCGCCAACGGCTGGGTGCTGGCGCTGCCCGAAATGCTGCCCGACACCAAGCTGCCCGTCACCGTCGAGGCACGCAAGATAGGAGGCGAATGATGGCCTTCACAGCCGACGATTTCACCGAGCTGATCCGGCTCGGCACCCTCGCCCCCGATGTGCAGGCGATGGCCGCGGCGGCCCGCGAGGAATGGAGCGAGTTGCGCGTGACGGTGGTGGATGCCCTCGACGTGCGCGGCGAAACCCCGGCCCTCGAGACGCCGGTCGCCAACGTCTTTTTCATGGAATCCGACGGTCATTGCTGGTCGATGACCGCCGATCCCGCTGCCGCCGCCGGCCTGGTGCTGGCGGCCCGGAGCTGATCATGGACGCCCCCGTCGACAACGCCGCCCTCGACCACGACGAAGACTGGATTCTGCTCACCGACCCGGATGTGAGCGGCCTTGAGCTGCAGCGTGTCGTCGCTGCGCTGCGCAGCCCGCGCCTTTCTGCCGGCAGCCGGGTGGAGGATTTCGAAGCCGAATTCGCGTCGCTCCACGGCCGCGCCTACGGGGTCGCCACCGCCAGCGGCACGCTCGGCATGTGGCTGGCGCTGCGGGCGCTGGGGATCGGGCCGGGGGACGAAGTGGTGGCCTGCAGCTACGGCTGGCACCAGACCGCCCATGCGATTCTGCTGGCCGGGGCGACGCCCGATTTTGCCGAGATCGATTATTGGTCCGGCTGCATCTCGCCGTCGGCGGCGGCCGAGCGGATCAAGCCGGCGACCAAGGCGCTCATCGGCAACAACTGCAACGGTCACCCGGCGGCCTGGAAGGCGCTGCGGGAACTGGCGGCGCGCCGCGGCATCGCCCTCATCGAGGATTCGACCGAGGCCATCGGTTCCCGCTACCTGGGCCAGCCGGTGGGCAGCTTCGGCGATCTGTCGGTGTTCGACTTCTCTCAGCCCGGCGCCCTGTGCTGCGGCGAAGGCGGCATGGTGCTGACCGACGATCCGCAGCTCGCCACCGAATTGCGCTACCTGCGGGCCCACCGTCTCGCCGACCGCAATTCGGTGTCGATCGGCAGCCGGGTGCCGCTGCAGGCCGGCATGAGCGACCTGACGGCGGCCCTCGGGCTGGCCCAGCTGGAGCGTCTGGACGAGATCCTGGCCCGCCGCAAGCACGTCGAATCCTTTTACCGGAACGAGATGCAGAGCTTCGAGGGCATCAAGCCGCCCTACCTGGGGCCGGATGTGGACGAAGTGCATTGGATGCTCTACGTGGTGCATCTGGGGGCGCGCTTCAGCGCCAGTTCCCGCAGCCAGATCATCGACGACCTGGAAACCGACCTGATCGAGGCGGCGCCGTTCAGCGCGCTGCTGCACCAGCAGTTTGCCTACCAGTCCCTTGGCGAAGCCCACAACTGCAAGCGCGGCTGCCTGAAGAACACCGAACGCATCGGCGACCGCTCGCTGGCGCTGCCCTTCCACGGGCAGATGGGAGGCGACGAGGTGAAGTTTCTCGTCAAGACCCTGAAGGACGCCTGCACCAACGTGGGCGCCGGCGCCGCCATCTACCTGTAAGACCTTTTCCGAGGCTCCCATGACCCCTCTCGCTGCTACCCGCTCCCCCGAAATCCTGCCCGACGGCTTGCCTATCGGCTTGATCGAAGCCCTCGCCGATGGCCTGGTGGTGCCCTATCTCGGCCCCCGCGTGCTGGCCCTGGCCCCCGACTATGCGGTGCCTGCCACCCCGGAGGCCCTCGTCGCGCTGCTGACGGCGCGGAGTTCGGTGCCCCACAAGATTCGCAACCGTCTGACCCAGTCGGCCCAGTACATCGAAAACTTCAAGCACCGGAAAACCCTGGTCGGCTTGATGAACGAGGCCTTCGCCGCCACGCCCCGGCCGTCGCCCCTGCACACGGCCCTGGCGAGCCATGGTTTCCCGCTGATCGTCGATGCCTGGTACGACGATGCGATGGGCGCGGCGCTGGGCGCCGCTCTCGGCACGGGAGCCTGGGGGCAGGTGCAGGGGCTGGCCCAGTCCGAGCATTTCGGCACCTGGACGGGCTGGTACGACGCGGCCGGCAAGGCGACCCCCGACCCCCATCCCGAGTGGAAGACCCTTCTTTACAAGCCCATCGGTGCCCACGCGCCGGCCGGCAACTACCTGGTTTCGGATACCGACTACGTCGAGGTGCTCACCGAGATCGACATCCAGACGCCGATTCCGGTCGAGGTCCAACGCATGCGCAGCGGTCGCAGCTTCCTGTTCCTCGGCTGCCGTTTCAACGATCAGCTGCCCCGTGCCTTCGCCCGCCAGATCATGAAACGTTCGTCGGCCCGGCACTGGGCGGTCCTGCCCGACGAGCCGACCCGCATGGAGGCGCGCTTCCTGGCCGAACAAGGCATCGAACGCATCGCCATGCCGCTGGAAACCTTCGTCCCGGCCCTGACGGGCTATA
The DNA here is from genome assembly GCA_937871125.1 of uncultured Zoogloea sp. Lineage (GTDB taxonomy): Bacteria > Pseudomonadota > Gammaproteobacteria > Burkholderiales > Rhodocyclaceae > Zoogloea. The sequence goes on from CALMXT010000180.1 coordinate 7,667, forward strand.
TGCGTTAGTCGGCCGGCCCTTCACCCGTTTTCTTTCCACTTCCCCCATCAAGGAAAAATCATGGCTTTACTCACCATTCAGCCTTCCGGCAAGACCATCGATGTGATCGCCGGCACTCCGCTGCTGGCGGCCATCCTCGCGGCCGGCGAAAAGATCCACCACAAATGCGACGGTAAGGCCGAATGCGGCAGTTGCCACATCTTCGTGACCGAGGGTCGCAAGACCCTGCCGCGCATCCAGAAGATCGAAAACGAAAAGCTCGATACGCTGGTCGGCGTCGGCAGCAAATCGCGTCTGGCCTGCCAGACCCTGATGGGCGAGCAGGCGGTGACGATCGAGTTGCTGAGCTTCGTCTGATTATCGGC
>CALMXT010000181.1 GCA_937871125.1 uncultured Zoogloea sp.
ACCTGCGCAAGCCCGGCCCGCGCCGCCTGGGCATCGAATATTTCGGCTTCGTCGGCGCCCTCAACTCGTCCCGGCTCGGCATGCTCGGGTCGGAAAACACCGCCTGGAACTTCCTCCGACGCTTTCGTTCCACCCAGAAAAAACTCGGCTTCGACGATGCGACCCTGTGCGCCGCCATTCCCGGCGACTGCGAGGTGCGCATCGCCCGCATCAAGCTGATCGAAAAATCGCCCCGCCCGGCGCCCGCCGCTGGAATGGCCGGCGAAGACGGGCACGCCCACTGACAAAGCGTGAGCGGGGTATGCTCTCGAAGTTTGCTGATCGGTAAGGAAATACGATGTTCGACCTCGTCCACGAAATCCAGACCTTCAACGCCGGGCGCGACCCGGACCGGCTGGCGCTCAAGTATCGCAACATGCGCGGCAGCCCCTTTGTCTTCCTGCGCGCCACCTGCCACCTCTTCTACCGCCGCCTGCCCGATCTGCCGCTGTTCGCCGACGCGCCGGCGGTGTGGAGTTGCGGCGACCTGCACCTGCAGAACTTCGGCAGCTACAAGGGCGACAACCAGCTGGTCTATTTCGATCTCAACGATTTCGACGAGGGCGTACTGGCCCCGGCCAGCTGGGATCTGGTGCGCTTTCTGACCAGCGTGCGGGTGGGCGCCGAGTCGATGGGCGTGAAGGACAAGGACGCCAGCGCCCTGTGCGCGGCTTTTCTCGACGCCTATCGGGAGAAACTGCTGACCGGCAAAGCCGGCTGGGTCGAGCGGGAAATCGCCGACGGGCTGGTCCGCGATCTCCTCGCCGGGCTTCACGGCCGCCTGCGCCCGGCCTTTCTCGACGGCCGCACCGTCAAGAAGGGCAAGCAGCGCCGCCTGCGCCTCGACAACGGCAAGGTGCTGCCGGCCAGCGACGCGCAAAAGGAATGGGTGACCAAGTTGATCGGCACGCTCGCCGAGGCGCAGGCCAATCCCGAGTTCTATGAAGTCCTCGACGTGGCCCGGCGCATCGCCGGCAACGGCAGCCTGGGTGTCGACCGTTTCGCGATTCTGGTGCGCGGCAAGGGCTCGCCGGACGACAACTACCTGCTCGACTTGAAAGAAGCGCAGCCCTCGTCGCTGCTGCCGCGCCTCAAAACGCCCCAGCCCGCATGGAAGTCGGAGGCCGTCCGCGTTGTCGAAATCCAGCGCCGCATGCAGGCCGTGTCGATGGCCTTCCTGCAGCCGGTGCAGGTTGGCAAGCGCGCCTACGTGCTGCGCGCCCTGCAGCCGACCGAAGACCGGGTCGTCCTCGATCAGTCCCGTTCCAGCTTCGAGGCCATCGCCGGGGCGGTGCACACGATGGGCCGGATCGTCGCCAGCGCCCAGCTGCGCAGCGGCGGTCGGGACGGTTCTGCGATCGCCGATGCACTGATCGCCTTCGGCGCCGGTGCCTGGCGCAAAGACCTGCTCGCCGCCGCCGAGGCGTGCGCCGCCCAGCTTCAGGCCGACTGGAAAACCTATTGCCAGGCCTACGACGATGGCGCCTTCGCATAACGTCGGTTTCTGGCAGATGGCCCTTTTTCAGCTACATTTCCGAGAGTAGCCGGCGGGCTTTGCCGCCCCCACGGACAAAACCACAAAATGGCCCCAGGAGATCGACCATGATTCAACTCACCGTTAACGGCAAGCCGCACAAGGCGGATGTCGAACCCGACACCCCGCTGCTGTGGGCGCTGCGCGACTCGCTGCTCCTCACCGGCACCAAATATGGTTGCGGCTCCGGCTTCTGCGGGGCCTGCACCGTTCATGTGAACGGCCAGCCGACCCTCGCCTGTCTCACGCCCGTTTCCAGCGTGGCCGGCAAAAAAATCACCACCATCGAAGCCGTGGATGGCACCCGCGTCGGCAAAGCCGTGCAGGAAGCCTGGCGCAAGCTCGACGTGGTTCAGTGCGGCTACTGCCAGTCGGGCCAGATCATGAGCGCCGTGAGCCTGCTCAGCGCCAACAAAAAGCCCACCGACGCCGACATCGATGCCGCCATGTCCGGCAATCTGTGCCGCTGCGCCACCTACGTGCGCATCCGCGCGGCCATCCACGAAGCCGCCCGCGCGCTGGCGTAAGGAGACGACCATGAACCAGATCCACAATCTCTCCCGCCGCCACTTTATGCAGGGCGCCGCCGGCCTGACCCTGGGCCTTGCCCTGCCGGGCGTCGCCAGCGCCGCGTCCAAAGCTGGCGCGCCAGCCGCCGACGCGGGCTTCGCGCCCAACGCCTTTCTGCGCATCGGCACCGATAACTCGGTGACGGTGATCTCCAAGCACCTCGAAATGGGGCAGGGCACCTACACCGGCCTCGCCACGCTGGTGGCCGAGGAACTCGACGCCGCCTGGGCGCAAGTCAAGGTCGAGGGCGCGCCGGCCGACGCCAAGCGCTACAACAACCTGTTCTGGGGCCCGGCCCAGGGCACTGGCGGCAGCACCGCCATGGCCAACTCCTGGGAACAGATGCGCCAGGCCGGCGCCGCCGCCCGCGCGATGCTGGTCTCCGCCGCGGCCCGGCGCTGGCAGGTGCCGGCCGGCGAGATCGCGGTGAGCGAAGGCGTGGTCAGCCACGCCGCGAGCAAGCGCAAGGCCAGCTTCGGCGAACTGGCCAGCGCGGCCGCCGCCGAAGCGGTGCCGGCCAGCGTCACGCTGAAAGACCCGAAGGATTTTCGCCTCATCGGCAAGCACGCCCACCGCAAGGACAGCGCGGCCAAAACCAACGGTACGGCGCAATTCACCCAGGACATGCACCTGCCCGGCATGCTGGTGGCGGTCGTCGCCCATCCGCCGCGCTTCGGCGGCAAGGTCAAATCCTTTGATGCCGCGAGGGCCAGGGCCGTCAAAGGTGTTGTCGACGTGGTCGCCATTCCCTCCGGCGTGGCCGTACTGGCGAAGGACACCTGGAGCGCCAGTAAAGGCCGCGACGCGCTGAGCGTCGAATGGGACGAAAGCGCTGCCTTCAAGCTCGGCAGCGAGGACATCCTCGCCCGCTACCGCGAAGCCGCCAAAACGCCCGGCCTCGTCGCCCGCAAGGAGGGCGACGCGGATGCGGCCTTTGCCGGCGCGGCGCGGGTCGTCAAGGCCAGTTACGATTTTCCCTATCTCGCCCACGCGGCCATGGAGCCGATGAACTGCATCGTCCAGCGCACCGCCGCCGGCGTCGAGGTGTGGAACGGCGAGCAACTGCACACCGGCGACCAGCACGCGCTGGCCGGTATTTTCGGGGTGAGCGTGGAGCAGGTGAACATCCACATGCTCTACGCCGGCGGCAGCTTCGGCCGGCGCGCCTGCAAGGATTCGGACTACGTCCGCGAGGCGGCCAGCATCGTCAAGGCCACCGGCACCCAGGCGCCGGTCAAGCTGGTGTGGCTGCGCGAGGACGATATGCGGGCCGGCTACTACCGCCCGCTTTTCCACCACACCCTCGAAGCCGCACTGGATGCCGACGGCACGATCCGCGCCTGGCGTCACCGGCTGGTCGGTCAGTCCATCATCAAGGGCTCGCCCTTCGAAGGCTTCCTGATCAAGAATGGGATCGACGCCGTCTCGGTGGAAGGCGCCGCGACGCTGCCCTACGCCATCCCCAACCTGCAGGTCGAACTCCACACGCCTACCGATATCGGTGTGCCGGTGCTGTGGTGGCGCTCGGTGGGCTCGACCCACACCGCCTATTCCACCGAAACCTTCCTCGACCGCCTCGCCGCCGAAGCAAAGCAAGACCCGGTGGCGCTGCGTCTTCGGCTCCTCGACCAGCACCCGCGCCACGCGGCGGTGTTGCGCCTTGCCGCCGACAAGGCCGGCTGGGGCACGCCGCTGCCCGCGGGGCAACCCGGCGAGCGGCGCGGCCGGGGCGTGGCGGTGCATGAATCCTTCCACTCCTACGTCGCCCAGGTGGCCGAGGTGACGGTCAAGACCGACGGCAGCGTGCAGGTCGACCGCATCGTCGCCGCGGTGGATTGCGGCATGGCCATCAACCCGGACAACATCCGCGCGCAAGTCGAAGGCTCGGTCGGCTTTGGCCTGTCGGCGGCGCTGCACGGGGAAATCACGCTCAAGGACGGCGTCGTCGAGCAGAGCAACTTCGGCGACTACGCGCCGATCCGCATCGGCGAAATGCCGAAGGTCGAGGTGCACATCGTCGCCTCCGCCGAAAAGCCCACCGGCATCGGCGAACCCGGCGTGCCTCCAGTGGCGCCAGCCGTGGCCAACGCCATCGCCGCCGCCACCGGCAAATGGGCGACGCGCCTGCCATTCAGCGCCGACGACCTGAAGGCCTGACGATGGACAGCCAGGACCTGCAAGTCCTCGCCGCGCTGCGCCGCTGGATGGCGCAGGGCCGGCGGGCGGCGCTGGTCAGCGTGGCCCGCACCTGGGGCTCGGCGCCCCGTCCCGCGGGGGCCTGGATGGCCTTGCGGGACGACGGCCGGGTGCAGGGCTCGGTGTCCGGCGGCTGCATCGAGGACGATCTCATCGCCCGCATGCGGGACGGGCGCCTCGCCGGCAGCCAGCCCTTCGTGCTCACTTACGGCGTCACCCGCGACGAAGCCGCCCGCTTCGGCCTGCCCTGCGGCGGAACGCTGGAACTGCTCGTCGAGCCGGCCCCCGAGCCGGCCCGGCTGGCCGATCTGTCGGCCCGCATCGAGGCCGGCCAGCTGGTGCGTCGCGAAGTCGACCTGGCCAGCGGCGCGGTGCGCATCATGGATGCCTGCCGGGGCGACGCGCTGGCGTGGGACGGCCAGCGCCTTACTACGCTCCACGGCCCCCGCTGGCGCCTGCTGATCGTCGGCGCCGGGCAGATTTCCCGCTACCTGGCGCCCATGGCCCAGGCGCTGGATTACGCCGTCCAGGTCTGCGATCCGCGCGAGGAATACTTCACCGAATGGGACGTGCCCGGCGTCCCGCTGCTGCCCGGCATGCCCGACGACGCGGTGCTGGCGATGGCCCCCGACCCGCACACCGCCATCGTGGCCCTCACCCACGACCCCAAGCTCGACGACATGGCGCTGCTCGAGGCGCTCAAATCGCCGGCCTTCTACGTGGGCGCGCTGGGCTCGCGAGCCAACAACGCGGCCCGCAAGGCGCGCCTGCTCGAATACTTCGACTTGTCGGAAGGCGAGGTGGCGCGCCTTCACGGCCCGGTCGGGTTGCCCATCGGCAGCCGCACGCCGCCCGAAATCGCCGTTTCCATCCTCGCCGAGATGACCGCCGTGAAGAACGGCGCGCACGTCGCCCGACCCGAGGCCATGGCGCCTGCCGGTGCCGGCTGCGGCGCGCGCTGACCGCATGGCCGAAATCGTCGGCCTCCTGCTGGCCGCCGGGCAGGGGCGACGCTTCGGCAGCGACAAGCTGCTTCACCCGCTGGCTGACGGCACGCCGATCGCCGTCGTGTCGGCGCGCCGACTGCGCCACGCCTGCTCGTGCTGCATCGCGGTATTGCGGCCGGAGCAGCGCGTCCTCGGCACTCTGCTGGCGGCGGAAGGGCTGGATGTGGTGTTCAGCGCGGAAGCCTCGTCCGGCATGGGCCACAGCCTCGCCGCCGGTGTCGCCGCCCGCCCGGACGCCGCCGGCTGGCTCGTGGCCCTTGCCGACATGCCCTTCATCCAGCCGGATACCTTGCACCGCGTGGCCGCCGCGCTGGCGGACGGCGCCGAACTCGCCGCGCCCGTTTTCAACGGCCAGCGCGGCCATCCGGTCGGATTCTCCGCCCGCTGGCGAGACGCGCTGCTGGCGCTCCAGGGCGACGAAGGCGCGCGGGCGCTTGTCGGCGCCAATCGGCTGTCGATGCGGCGCATCGCAACCGACGATCCCGGCGTGCTGCGCGATGTCGACCGGCCGGAAGACCTCGCCAGCTGAAACCTTCCGGAATTTTCCGATCCGGGCCGGATTTCCGTCGCGATAACCGCTTGCCGGGCATCCATTTCACTTCTCGGGCGATAGAAAACTTTTCGTGCAATGCGGTCGCCACGCGCTTGCACGGGCGTTCCGGGGGTCGTTACAATGAAGATGTTGCAGTGCAACATCTGGCGTTGCTGATTCGTGTGGATTCGTCGACATACCGATCCCGCTCTGGCTGCGCCGTATTTTCAGACGACCAGAAAGAGGTTTCATCATGCCCCATACCCACGCCGCCACGAAGGCCGAAGCCTGCCACGAAGCCCTGGAAACGTTCGAGGCCGAACATCACCACGCCCCGGACGCCCACGAAAAAGCCCGCCTCCTGTCGGCAACCGTTGCCGAGTGGGAACACGAGGAAGTCGCCGCGACCCATCCCGCAGTCGCACAGGCCTGAGCGAACCGGCACAAGATTCAAGCTCCGCGGGTTCTTCACCCGCGGGTGTGTCGTCGCGGAGCGCCGGCTTTCTTCAGGTTGAGCGCGCTGCATGGCCGATGCGGCGTGCCGATGCCGCATTTTTTCGCTTCGCACCGCCCGGGGCGTTCGATGCTGCCGGGCCGATTCTTGACCGGAATCAAGCCTTTGTTTGAATAGTTGAGTAATCTGATCAACTATATTCAGAGGTTGTGAAAATGGCCAAGAAATTTCCACTGCATCCCTCGCATCCCGAGCGCATCTGCTGGGGCTGCGACAAGTATTGTCCGAAGGATTCCCTCGCCTGCGGCAATGGTTCCGGCCGCACCCTGCACCCGGCGGAGATGCTGGGCGACGACTGGTATACCTTCGGGGATTGGGGCATCGAGCCCGATGCGGAAAAGCTGAAGGGCGGCGCCGGTTGAGTGCTTGGCGCGGCGCACAAAGAATCAGCCGAAATGAATCTTTGTGAGAATCCCTTATAATAAAAGGGTTAAAACGCCGCCGCGCCCCGCCATCCGGCCATGCACATTACCCAGCACACGGACTACGCTTTGCGCGTCCTGATTTTCCTGGCGTCCAACGAACACCGTCTGGCCACGATCCAGGAAATCTCCGAACGTTTCGAGGTTTCCCGCAGTCACCTGATGAAGGTGGTCAATCAGTTGATCCGCAACGGCTGGGTCGAGGGGCTGCGCGGCAAGGGCGGCGGGCTCCGTCTGGCCCGGCCGGCGAGCGGGATCATGGTGGGCGAGGTGGTCCGCAAGATGGAGACGGATTTCACCCTGGTCGAGTGTTTCAGCGATACCAGCCGCTGCATCCTGACCGCGAACTGCCAGCTCAAAGGCGTGTTTGCCCGGGCGCTGGAAGCCTTCCTCGCGTCGCTCGACGGGGTGGCGCTGTCCGAAGTGCTCGGCCCGTCGCAGCGGCAGCTGCTGCACGTGCTGCAGCGGGTGGCCTGAAGGCTGCGGCGGGCCGGTTTTTCGGGTTTTACGGCAGCCAGAACTTGGCTTTTTCCACCACCTGCACGTCGGCTTCATGGCTGTCCGCGATGACGAAGCGGATGGGCTGGGCGCCGTGCCGGTTCTCGGCCACCTCGGCGCCGACCTGCACCGACACCATCGCCGACGCCGTCGCCGCGCCCGCCACGGGGATGCTGGCAGGCTGGCCCAGGTGGATGCCGTCGAGCCCTTCGACCCGCACGGAGTAGGTTCGGGGCGTTTCGCTGGCGTTGATGATTTGCAGGTGGAAGATGTTTTCGATGTTGCCGTCGTCGGTTTCGCGGGACAGCGTGGCCCGGTCCCGCACGATGTCCACCTTGAGCGGGACGCGGGTGGCGAGCGACCACGCGGTCGCGGCGGTGAGGGTCAGGAAAACAGCCGAATAGACGAGGGTGCGCGGGCGGAAGGCGCGCCGCAGGATGGTGCTGTCGCCGAGGGCCTTCTTCATCGCGTTTTCGGTGGAATAGCGGATCAGGCCGCGCGGGTAGTCCAACTTGTCCATCACCTGATCGCAGGCGTCGATGCACGCCGCGCAGCCGATGCACTCGGCCTGCAGGCCGTCGCGGATGTCGATGCCCGTCGGGCACACTTGCACGCAGATGCCGCAATCGACGCAATCGCCCAGGCCCTGCTGGCGCGGGTCGGACTTTTTGGCCCGGCTGCCGCGCGGATCGCCGCGCGCCTCGTCGTAGGTGATGATCAGCGTGTCGGAGTCGAACATCACGAACTGGAAGCGGGCGTAGGGGCAGATGTATTTGCACATCTGCTCCCGCAGGAAGCCGGCGTTGCCGTAGGTGGCGCCGCCGTAGAAGAGGATCCAGAACAGCGCGCCGCCGCTCAGCGAGAGCGTTGCGGCTTCGCTGGCGAGATCGCGGATCGGGGTGAAGTAGCCAAGGAAGGTGAAGCCGGTCCACAGCGAGAAGGCGATCCAGAGGGTGTGCTTGGCTAGCTTGCGGCGGATTTTGTCGGCGTTCCAGGGGCTCGCGTCGAGCTTCATGCGCTTGGGCCGCTCGCCCTCGATCCAGTGTTCGACCCACAGGAAGATCTCGGTATAGACGGTTTGCGGGCAGGTGTAGCCGCACCACAGGCGTCCGGCCACGGCGGTGAAGAGGAACAGCGCCAGCGCCGACAGAACCAGCAGAACCGCCAGGTAGATGGTGTCCTGGGGCCACAGCACGAGGTCGAAGAGGTAGAAGCGGCGCACGTCGAGATCGAACAGCACCGCCTGACGGCCGTGCCAGGGCAGCCAGCAGAGGCCGTAGAAGACGATCTGGGTCAGCCACACGAAGGCCCAGCGCCAGCGCTGGAAGAGCCCCTTGACGGAGCGGGGATAAACCTTGGGCTCGGATTTGAACAGGGGCTGGATCGGGATGACTTTGCGTGGGGCGGGCTGGTCGGGCATGGGGTTGGCGGCGGTCGGGGGAGGGGCCGGCAAGGACGGCAGGTTAAAGATTCTTTTTATTTGAATCTTTATGATAGCAAGCCCCTCCCCGCGCTTCAACTCGGAGATCGGGATGGCGCGTTTTCGCGGCCGGCCGGCTGTTTGCGGGGGCTCGGTTCTGTGGGGTGTGGCGGATCAATCCGGCTTCT
>CALMXT010000182.1 GCA_937871125.1 uncultured Zoogloea sp.
GCGCTGCTTGCCTGGTTTTGCCGTCAATGGAAGACAATGGCAGCGCGCCGCGCCACGCGCGACGACACCCCATAAGAACAGAGAGAAAGGGAGACCCATGCTTTCGCAGCCAGAGCACCTTGTCCGCCATTTCCGGGATGTCCTGGTCTGGCCGGTGCAGATCCGGCCCGGCTTCGCGGGCGAAAATGTGGCCCGCATCGACCGCCTGATGACCGACGGCGGACGCTGGGCGCTCGTCGACGACGAGTTCACCGCCGACCCGACGGAGTTCCAGGAGCGCCACTACAAAGAGTTCGTGGCCTTCCTGCCCTACGTGCAGCGCTTTCTGTATGGAGAAAGCCGTTCGGGCACGCCGAACGGGCAACCCAGCCGGGCGGCGCCGATGGCCGTCTATCGGCGCACCGATGTCGCGGCCCTGAGCGTCACCCTGCGGCCGGGCGACGCGCCGATCCGCCTGCGTGTCGCCCATGTGGATCTCTATCTGTTTCTCGACATGGATGTAGCCCTGCTCAACGTGGAGGTCGTAGCCGACGATCTGCCGCTCGCCACCGCACTGGAACTGCTTTACCGCTTCGGGCGGGCCTACCCGACGGGTTGGGACGAGAACGGACAAGGCGTGCACAACGTCCATCGATCCGAGCTGCTGGACCGGGAGGGCCGGGTGCTCGCAAGCTCCGACTCGGAAAAGCGGGAACGCTATCTGCAGTTCGTGTGCCGCAACCGGGCGCCCTGCGTCGGCGCCCTGTGGGCCTGGCTGCTCCGGCCGCTGGTGCTCGACCAGGAAGAGGAACCCGGCGAGTGGCGATTCCGGCTGATCGAGTACTACCGCATGCCGATGATGGCCTATCTGGCCCTCGACAATCCCCGCGCCCTCAGCCGGGAAGACTTCATCCGCATCGGCTTCGTCGCCAATCTGCCATCCCGCGACCCCTTGCCCCTGCGCGACCCGGCGGTGATCCGCTTCGAGCGGCTGCACTGCGAGGATCGCTTCTGGACCGATTCGGAAGACGGCCCCAACAGCCGCTTCATCTGCACGGGCAACGCCCTGGTGCTGGTCGGCGAGGCCGGCTCGGACTACTTCCGGGACGCCGACCACGGCTTTCTGGCCCGTTTCCGGCATCAGTATTTCCTCGTCTTTCTGATTGCCCACTTTCACCGGGCGGCCCTGCTGTCTTTTTCGGACGGGTTGGCCAGTGCGGTCAACGATCTCGATATTCGCGACAGCGAATCCGTGCGCCGCTTCAAGCGCAGCATCCGTCAGTCCTTCGAGACATTCCTGCGCTTCACCCACCGCTATTGGTTCCACGAGGTTTCCGAACAGGGTCTGGTCCAGACCCTGTTCCAGCGCACCACCCAGCATCTGCGCAACGACGAACTGTTCGCCGACGTGAAGGAGCAGGTGCGCGAAATGAGCGCCTACCTCGACAGCGACAGCCAGCGCCGCCAATCGGGCACGGTGCTGCGGCTGACCGTGGTGACGATTTTCGGCTTGATCGCCACCGTGGTGACCGGCTACTTCGGCATGAACCTGTTCAGTTTTCCCGAGGTGCCGGAGTCGCGCAAACTGCTCCAGTTCGGCGTGGTCACGGTCGTGACCCTGAGCCTGGTGCTGTTCGCCGTCGCACGCTCCAAGCGGCTTTCGGACTTTCTCGAAGCCATGTCCGACGAGCGCCTCGACGGCCACGCCAAGTGGTCGTCCCTGGCCCGCGTGTTCCGGAAGCCGGAGCATTAGGCATGGCCGCAGGCGAAACCCAGAACGACGGTCGCCCCAACCCGGACGAATTGCTCGCCCGGGTGCGGCAGGACGAGGCGCGCGCCGGCCGCGGACGGCTGAAGATCTTCTTCGGCGCCTCGGCCGGGGTCGGCAAGACCTGCGCCATGCTTGCGGCCGCGCGCCAGCAGCTCATCCAGGGAGTGGACGCGGTCATCGGCGTGGTCGAAACCCACGGACGCATCGAAACCGAGGCGATGGCCGACGGTATCGAACGCATTGCGCCGGTGGAAGTGCCCTACCGGGGACGCGTGCTGGCCGAATTCGATCTGGATCGGGCACTGGCGCGCAAGCCGGCGCTGATCCTGATGGACGAACTGGCCCACTCCAACGTCGCCGGCTCCCGTCATCCCAAGCGCTGGCAGGATGTGGAAGAGTTGCTCGCGGCCGGCATCGACGTGTATTCCACCGTCAACGTGCAGCATCTGGAGAGCCTCAACGACGTGGTCAGCGGCATCACCGGCATCCGCGTCTGGGAGACGGTGCCGGACCGGATCTTCGACGATGCCGACGAAGTCGTCCTGGTGGACCTGCCGCCGGACGAACTGCTGGAGCGCCTGCGGGACGGCAAGGTCTATCTGCCCAATCAGGCCGAGCGGGCGATCCGCAACTTCTTTCGCAAGGGCAACCTGCTGGCGCTGCGCGAGCTGGCCTTGCGTCGCACCGCCGACCGGGTGGACGACGACGTTCAGCAATACCGGCGCGATCAACTGGTGTCGCCGGTCTGGCAGACCCACGATTCCCTGCTGGCCTGCGTCGGGCCCGGCGCGGGCAGCGAGAAGATCGTGCGCACCGCCGCACGCATCGCGAGCCGTCTCGAAGCGCCGTGGCACGCCATCTACATCGAAACCCCGGAACGCCAGCGGCTGCCGGCCGTCAGCCGGGACCGCATCCTCAAGACGCTCAAGCTGGCGCAGGAGCTCGGCGCCGACACCGCAACCGTCACCGGCGCGAGCGTGGAAGACGAAGCGGTCCGTTACGCCCGCAGCCACAATCTCTCCCGGATCATGGTTGGACGGGACGATCCGCGGCGCTGGCGTGTCTGGCGGCGCTCGGTCGCCGACCGCATCGGACAGCTCGCCCCCGATCTCGACGTCATCCAGGTGGCGCGCTCGGACGGGCACACGCCCGCCGCCGAGCGGCAGCCCGGCCTGCTCGCCGCCCAAGTTGCGGCCGACTGGCGGACTTACGCGCTGACCGCCGTCGTCTGCGGCCTGGCCGGTCTGATTGCGACGCCGCTGTATCCGCTGTTCGATCTGGCCAACATCGTCATGGTGTTCCTGCTCGCCGTCGTATTCGTGGCGGTGCGCTTCGGGCGCGGCCCGGCGGTGATGGCATCCTTCCTGAGCGTGGCCATCTTCGACTTCTTCTTCGTCCCGCCGCGGATGTCCTTCGCGGTGAGCGACGTGCAATACCTGATGACCTTCGCGGTGATGCTGGTGGTGGGCCTGGTGGTGGGCCAGCTTACCGCGGGGTACAAATATCAGGCCCATGTCGCCGGCAGCCGGGAGAGCCGCGTGCGGGCGCTCTATGAAATGTCGCGGGATCTCTCAGGCGCCTTGCTGCCGGAGCAGATTGCCGAGATCGGCGAACGCTTCCTGGTCGCGGAAATGGGCGCCCGGGCAGCCTTCCTGCTCACCGACGACCACGACCGCCTGCAGCCGCCCCTGTTTGCCTCCGTCGGTCTCCCCGAAATCGACCCCGGCATTGCCCAGTGGGCCTTCGATCATGCCGAACCGGCAGGCCAGGGCACCGACACCTTGCCCGCCAGCCCGATCCTGTACCTGCCTCTCAAGGCGCCGATGCGCCTGCGTGGCGTGCTGGCACTCGAAATGCGCAATCCGGCCCGTCTGCTGATTCCCGAGCAGCGGCGCTTGCTCGACACCTTCGCGTCGCTGATCGCCATCGCGCTGGAGCGGGTGCACTACGTGGGCGTCGCCCAGGAAACCACCGTCCAGATGGAATCCGAGCGACTGCGCAACTCACTGCTTTCGGCGATCTCCCACGACCTGCGCACACCGCTCAGCGTGCTGATCGGACTGGCCGACTCCATGTTCCTGACCCAGCCGCCCCCTAACGATGCGCAAGCCGAGATTTCCCGAAAATTGCGGGAGCAGGCCTTGCGGATCAACGCGCAGGTGGACAACCTGCTCGACATGGCCCGCCTGCAGGCCGGCCGGATTCAACTGAACCGCCAGTGGCAACCTCTCGAAGAGGTGGTCGGCAGCGCGATCAAGGGCTTGCGACCGGCGCTCGCGGATCATCAGGTGCGTGTGGAACTGGATGACGATCTCCCGCTTGTCGAGGTGGATTCGGTGCTGATGCAGCGGGTATTCAGCAATCTGCTCGAAAACGCACTGAAATACACGCCGCCGGGCAGCCATATCTGGATTCGTGCGTTCGCGACCGGCACGCAAATGGAAGTGCACGTGGAGGACGACGGCCCCGGATTGCCTGCAGGCCGCGAGGAGGCGATCTTCAAGAAGTTCGAGCGCGGCCGGCAGGAAGGCAACACCCCCGGAGTGGGCCTTGGTCTGGCCATCTGCCGCGCCATCGTCGAAGCCCACGACGGTGAGATCCACGCCAGACAACGCCCCGGCGGCGGCGCCTGTTTCGTGTTCTCACTGCCTTTGGGCACGCCGCCCCCGCTCGTCAACGACGCGGACACCACACCGGACCGAGAGGAAGCGACATGTCTCACCCGAATCCAAAAGTGATTGTTGTCGAGGATGAAGCGAACCTGCGCCGCTTCGTGCGTCTGGCGCTGGAAGCGGAAGGCTGCGACGTCTTCGAGGCCGACTCCGTCAAGCGAGGGCTTATCGAAACCGGAACGCGCAAGCCCGACCTGCTGGTGCTCGATCTCGGCCTGCCCGACGGCGACGGGATCGACCTGATCCGGGAGCTGCGCACCTGGTCGGAGATTCCGATCATCGTCCTGTCGGCGCGAACGGCGGAAGCCGAAAAGGTCGCCGCACTCGACGCCGGAGCCGACGACTATCTCACCAAGCCGTTCGGAGCCGCGGAACTCCTCGCCCGCATACGCGCCCATCTGCGGCGACGCCAGCGGGCAGGAACGGACGGACCGAGCCAGGTGGAGTTCGGCGCGGTCAAGATCGATCTGGGCAGGCGACTGGTCGAGAAAGATGGTGCGCAACTCCACCTGACGCCCATCGAGTTCCGCCTGCTGGCCTATCTGTTGGCCAACCCCGATTGCGTGCTGACGCATCGGCAACTGCTCAAGGCCGTCTGGGGCCCTTCCCATGCCGAGGACAGCCACTATGTCCGGGTCTATATGGGGCAGTTGCGCAAGAAACTTGAGGCCGACCCGGCCAATCCGGACCACATCGTCACCGAGCCCGGCATCGGCTATCGGTTTGTCGCCGAACCATGAACCACACTGCTCAACACCGCCGCACTCGCGACATTGCGCGCGTTATCCGCGCGCCGGTCAGGCCGACAGGATGGCGTCGGTTCGGCGCAGCCGATCTGTGAGGGTGCGCATGACCTTCAACGCAAAATCGGGCGCGTGCCGGACGAGTTCGTTGAAACGATGCTCGTCGATGATGACGAATTCACTGTCTTCGCTGGCCGTCACCGTGGCGGAGCGGGGGCCGGGCGAAACGATGGACATTTCGCCGACGATGTTGCCGGGCTGCAGCACTTCCATCAGACGCCCTCCGACGGAGACCTCGGCCTTGCCGCGGATCAGCACATACATGGTGCTGCCATGATCGCCTTCGCAAAAAAGCGCCTCATCGGCCGGAATGTCGACGATCTCGGGTGCATTGGAAAAAAGTTCGAAAAACAGCATGGATGCGGGCTCCTGACGGTGGGCGAGGTGTAAGGACGGACGCCGCATGAAATCCTCCGTCCCGTCGCGGGGCGAAGAGGGGGCTGGCTTCAGCAGGCTGAGTATCCACATGGTCACCACCATACGGCGGCGATGTGACAGTTTTTTTACGTCTTGAAGAAGGCGCCATATTTGACATTTCACCGCAGCGCCGCCTGCCGCGCGCCGATCGCGCTGCCCTAGCCCGATTTGACGGCGCTTTTGGCCCGGCGATTCTCGAAATGTTTCAATACGACGTAGGTGCCCCACCCCACCAGCCCCATGCCGACGATGAGCGCGCCGTAGGCCAGGGGCCAGGAAACTCCCGAAGTCATCATCGAGAACTCCGACATGCCGCCGATGCCGGCCAGGATGTTGATCGGCATGAACACCACGCCAAACACCGTGAGCTGGGAAACCCG
>CALMXT010000183.1 GCA_937871125.1 uncultured Zoogloea sp.
CAATGGCGCCAAGAATGGCCACGATGACCACGGTCATCATGAGTTCGATCAGGGTGAAACCCCGCACGCTTTTCATTCCATTTTCTCCTTTTGCTGAACGATGGCATCGCCAGGATGCAAAGGCGAGGATCAAACGACCGGCGGAACGCGCCCACCGACGGGCGGCACAGGCCTTTCGGCGCAAGACGTCTATCGTCCACCGGACTCCCGATCCGCATCCTCGCCCCATCCTTTCAATGCGTCCTTTACCCGGCCGGAATCTGTGCCTCGCCGGCTGCGCCTCCATCGCAGCGCATCTTGCATTGATCGCCGTGATCTCCTGGGTTCCAACCGATTTTCAGCCCTATTCGGCCTCCACCGGCACAATCGACGTGCGCCTTGGCACGCCCGAGCATGCCGTCCCGCGGTCCCCCGAGCGCGCCCCAGACACACGCGACGAAACTTTCGTTCCGCGCCCCGTCGGCATGGAGCCCCCGCCGCCACAAGCCGAACGGCCGCTCGAGCCCTCACCCATGGCGGATGCACCACCGGAAGTGCCCAACCGTCAGGCCATCCTGCTCAGCGCCGTCGACGAAACCGCTTGGCCGCACTTCCCCAATCTGGAACCGGGCACCTTCGAACTGGAACTCATCATCACCGCCAGCGGTCAGGTACTGGCGGTCATCCCGCGCTGTGAGCCTCCATTCTGCGAGGCCGCCGACGCTTTTGCCGGGATCGTTCGGCAATGGATGTTTCGCGCAGCGGAGCGACAAGGCGAACCCGTTGCATCCCGGATGCGCATCGAATTCCAGATCAACCAACCCCCACCCCGGTCTGAGGCTCAACCTGCCCGCCAGTAATCGGGCCGCCCGAACAGGCCGCGCAGGTGATCGATAAGCAGGCGCACCCGCAGCGGCAGCCGCCGGTTCTGCGGAAAAACGGCATAGATGCCGGTCGGCGGCGCCGCATAGGCGTCGAGTACCGACACCAGCGCACCGCTCGCCAGATCCTGCTCGACCTCCCACATCGAGCGCCAAGCCAACCCGATTCCGCCGAGCGCCCAGTCGTGAAGCACCGTACCGTCGTTGCATTCGAAGCGTCCGGACACCTTGATCGTGCGCGTCTGACCGGGCGCTTCCGGATCGGCAAAAACCCAGCCGCGCTGCGGGTCGAGAGACAGGCAATCGTGATGGAGGAGATCTTCGGGCTGTGCCGGCACCCCGCTTTTCGCCAGATACTCCGGGCTTGCCACCACCACCCGGCGGTTGTCGGCGAGGCGCACCGACACCAAACTCGAATCGGAAAGTTCGCCGATGCGGATCGAACAATCGACCCCTTCATTCACCAGGTCCACCAATCTGTCGGATAGATCCAGGCTGCAGGTCACTTCGGGATTGGCGACCAGAAAGTCGCGCACCAGCGGCGCCACATGCCGCCGTCCAAAACCTGCGGGCGCCGACACCTTGATATGACCGCTGGCCTTTACGCCGCCGAGACTCACCGACGCCTCGGCGTTGGCGAGGTCGTTGAGGATGCGCTGGCAGTCTTCGAGAAAAGCACTGCCTTCGAAAGTCAGACTCAGCTTGCGGGTCGTGCGCATCATCAGCTTCACGCCCAAGCGCTCCTCCAGTGCGTCGATACGCCGCCCCATCATCGCCGGCGTCACACCTTCGGCCCGCGCCGCGGCCGACAGGCTGCCCCGCGTGGCAATGCTGACGAAAGCGGAGATTTCCTTGAAGCTGTTCATTCGATACTAAAAGTAAAAAATCATTTGATTTTATTATGGCTTCTTTTTTCTTTATTCATTGAATAAACTTCGCTGCATTGCAGTAAATTATGTCTTCGTCCACCACTCAACATCCGGCAGGCAACATAAACCCATGGCGCATCCCACCCGAATCCAGGCTGTCGCGTTCGATGCTTTCGGCACGCTCTTCGACGTCTACTCGGTGGGCCTGCTGGCCGAACAGCTCTACCCCGGCAAGGGCAGCCAGCTTGCCGATCTGTGGCGCCTCAAGCAGATCGAATACAGCTTCATCCGCACCCTGTCGGGCCGTTACAAGCCTTTCTGGGACGTCACCCAGGACGGCCTCGTGTTCGCCGCGGCCAAACTCGGCCTCGAACTCGACCCACCGCGGCGTACCCAACTGATGAACCAATACGCCTGCCTGTCGCCGTTCCCCGAGAACCTCTCCGCCCTACGCGCCCTCAAGGCCATCGGCGTCCCCACGGCCATTCTCTCCAATGGCACCCCGGACATGCTCTCGGTTGCCATCAAGAGCGCCGGCATGAACGGCCTGTTCGACCACGTGCTGTCGATCGATGCGGTGCACAAATACAAAACCCACGCCGACGCCTATGCCCTCGGTCCGGCCGCTTTCGAATGCCCGGCCGAACGTATCCTGTTCGTCACCTCCAACGGCTGGGATGCCGCCGGAGCAGGCTGGTACGGCTATACCACGTTCTGGATCAACCGCAGCGGCCAACCCCAGGAAGCGCTGGACATCACACCCTCCGCAACCGGACGGACGATGGACGAAGTGGTCGAATTCGTGAAAAAGGCACGGGCGGCCTGATATGGATACCGCTCAAACCCTTCTCGTCGGCGGCGGCGCATTCATCGCCGGGGGCATGAACGCCCTTGCCGGCGGCGGTACCTTCTTTTCGTTTCCGGCCCTGCTGGCCGCAGGCGTGCCGCCGGTCATGGCCAATGCCAGCAACACCGTCGCCATGTGGCCGGCCAGTCTGTCCAGCGCCTGGGCCTATCGCCGCGAAGTGAGCCGCCATCCGCGCTGGACACTGCTGCTGGTGCTGATCTCCTTCAT
>CALMXT010000184.1 GCA_937871125.1 uncultured Zoogloea sp.
GCATCAACCTGATGGCCTTCGTCGGCGCCTTCGCGGTGCAGTGGGGGCTGGGCGGGCTGCTCGACGGACTGCGCGCCGGCGGCATGGGCAACGCAAGTTCGCTGCGCGTGGCCTTCGTGATCCTGCTGGCGGCTCAGGTCCTGAGCTTCATCCCCCTGTCCCGGGCGGGGCGCTACAAACCCGTGTCCTGAATCCTGCACGGCGCGGGCCGTGAACGGCCGACGGGGCGTGCCCCGGCAGATCCGGAACACGCCCCGTCGGCAACCCCGCGGGCGGAAGACTTACTTGCCGGCGGCGGGCACAGCGGCGGCCGGAGCGGCTTCGGTCGTGGCGGCCGGTTTGGCGGCCTTGGCAGCCTTTTTCACCTTCTTGGCCTTATGGACCGGCTTGGCCTTCTTTTCAAGCTTGGCGGCTTCGGCCTTGACCGGCTCGGCAGGCTTGGCGGCCTCGACCTTCGCCGGCTCGACAGCCGCCTTCGTCGCCTCGGCCTTCACGGCCTCAACCTTCTTTTCGGCCGCGGCAGCGACGGCCGGCTTGACGGCAGCGGCGGTCGGCGTGGCGGGAACGGCGGGGGTGGCCTGAGCGAAGGAGGCGGAAGCGAAACCGGCGGCGATGGCGAGGGCGATGATCTTGTTCAGCATTTGCATACTCCTTGAAGATTCGGTTGTTCGTACCGGGCGGCGTGATTGCCGGCCCTTGCAGCGAATAACGCCAAGCCATTCCCGGCGGTTGTCAGCGCAAATGTAAGCCTATGTTCAGTTGTAACGGCGGCAGCGGGTTTTCATTTCAACGGGGCCGCGTTTCATGTGCTAGAAAAAAGGATCGCTCCACCCGATGTCACCGCGCGCTCGATCCGATTCCTCTCTACCGAAGGAGATTCCCATGCCGTTCCTCAAAGATAAGCTGCGCTGGATGATGGCCGGAGCGCTGACCCTGACGGCGCCGCTGGCCGGTGCATCGGTTTTATCGTATTCGACGTCCCTCAGCGGGGCGGCCGAAGCGTCGCCGAACGCATCCGCGGGAGTGGGCTCCGCCGTGGTGATGTTCGACGACCTCACCAATCTGCTCACCCTGGATGTGACTTTCAGCGGACTGAGCGGCACGACCACCGCGGCGCACATCCACTGCTGCACTCCGAGTGCCGGAACGGGCACCGCCGGCGTGGCCACGCAGACGCCGAATTTCGCCGGCTTTCCGACCGGAGTGACGGCGGGGACATATCACAACGTGTTCGATCTCGGCCTTGCCTCGTCCTGGAACCCGGCCTTCGTCACGGCGCAGGGCGGACTTTCGAACGCCGAGGCGGCGTTCCTGGCCGGGCTGGCAGGCGGCAGCGCCTATCTGAACATCCACACGAACGTCGTGCCCGGCGGGGAAATTCGCGGCTTCCTCACCAGCAACGTGCCGGAGCCCGCAGGGCTCACGCTGCTCGGGCTGGGCGCGTGCGGCGCGGCGCTGGCCCGCCTGCGTCGCCGGACGCATCCGGCCTGATCAGCGGTCGGCGCGGCCCAGCATGTAAGCCGCAAACCGCTTGTCGGTGTGCATGATGTGCTTCGCCAGCCAGTTGTTGAGAAAGCCCAGCAACACATCCGGCGCGACTTGGATGCCCGCCTTGAGAGTGCTGCGCATGGCCACGACCTGAGCTGAAAAATCCCGATGTTCGGCGAGATGCTGGCGCGCGTCCGCGCCACCGGCGGCGGAATAGCCGGTTTCGTGCATCAAGGCCTCTTCGGTTTCGAAATGGTAGAGCGCGTAAGCCAGCAGATCCTGGGTGATCGCTTCGAGCACGTCGGGGCTGGTTTCGTCGGCCAGCTTTGCCCTGGCTTCGGTGAGAGAGTGGACGAGGATCCTGTGCTGCTCGTCGATGTCCGGCACACCTGTCATCAGGCTGTCGTTCCAGACCAGGGGCGCGGACGTATCCATGGCAGTGGCTTGCTCCGAAAAGTGCCGATCAATGGGTCATGTTTGGGGGCATCGATAACCAGAGTGGATCGGGGGTAAAGGCGTCCAGCCACCAACGCAGGCTTTCGGCGGGTAGCGGGCGGGAAATGCCGTAGCCCTGCATCACGTCGCAGCCGACGGCCAGCAGCATGCGCACGTGTTCCATGTTCTCGACGCCTTCGGCCACGACATCGCGCCGGAAGGCGCCGGCAAGGCCGACCACGCCCTGCACAATCGCCAGATCGCCCGGATCGTCGAGCATGTCGCGCACGAAGGTTTGGTCGATCTTAAGCACATCGGCGCCGAGGCGCTTGAGGTGAACCAGCGAAGAATAACCGGTGCCGAAGTCATCGAGGGCAAAGCGGATGCCGCGTTGCTGGAAGCTGGTGATCAGGCTGCTGACCGTGCTGATGTCTTCGAGCGCCGCGCTTTCGAGGATTTCGATCTCGAGCCGGTCGCGTCCGCCGGCGCTCAGCACCGCTTCCAGGCGCTCGGCAAACTCGCGGTGTACCAGTTGGCGGGCGGCGATATTGACGCTGATCGTCAGTTCGTGGCCCGCCGCCCGCAAGCTGGCCTGCTGGCGCAGGGCTTCGGCAATGACCCAGTCGCCGATGCTGACGATCACGTCCTCGTTTTCCACGAGGGGCAGGAACTCGCCGGGCATGCGCAGACCGAGCACGGGATGGTTCCAGCGGATCAGCGCTTCCAGACCCACCACCCGGCCGGCCCGACAGTCGACCTTGGGCTGGTAGTAAAGGGCGAACTCGCGACGTTCAAGTGCGTCTTCAATCTTGCGGACCAGGCCGAAGTTGGCGCGGGCACGGGATTCGAGGGTTGGATCGAAGATGCTGAAGCGGTTTTTGCCGGCCTGCTTGGCCTTGTACATGGCTTGGTCGGCGTGGCGCAGGAGTTGGTCCGGGTCCACCGTATCGCCGGGGAAGAGGGTCACGCCGACGCTGGCGGTGATGCAGACTTCGGTGCCATCGATGACATAAGGCGCGCCAACCGCCTCGAGAATGCGTTTGACGACCTGTTCGCACTGGCCGGAGGTCTTGAGGTCGCCGATGAGCAGCGCGAATTCGTCGCCGCCGAGCCGGGCCGCCGTGTCGTCGCCGCGCAGGCTCTCATGCAGACGTCGGGCAACCTGCTTCAACAACAGGTCGCCCGACGGGTGACCGAAGCGGTCGTTCACCAGCTTGAAGCCGTCGAGATCGAGCATGCACACGGCCAGATCTTCCCGGTGGCGGCGGGCGTGGGCGAGCGCCTGGTCGAGGCGGTCGGAGAACAGCACCCGGTTGGGCAGGCCGGTGAGGATGTCGAAATGGGCTTGCAGCTTGAGGCGCTGCTCCTGCGCGATCAGTTGGCTGACATCCACGGTGGAACTGACCGCACCGACGACGGCGCCCGTGGCATCGGTGAGCGGACGGGCATTGACGCGCAGCCAGATGACCCCCGCACCCCGGCCGATCTGCAGCAACAGCGATGCGGGAATGGCGATACCGGCGAGCGCCTCGCCGATCGGGAAACAGCCTTCGTCGCAGGGCTCGCCGGCCTCCGTGGCGCAACGCTGCACGAATGCGGTCCAGTGGCAGCCCATGCCGGAGTGCGCGTCATCGCCAAACTGGAGGCAACTGGCCGGATTGACGTAGACCAGACGGCCGTCCGCATCCCACAGCTGGATGCCTTCTTCAAGGGTGAGCAGGATGGCGTGCATCCGGCCGCTGTCGAGCCCAAACAGATCGGTGGTTGAGGATTCGGTCAATTCGTTGCACTCCGGGCTTTTGCCCCGGCGGATGAACGTCGACGATGACGGAAGACTCTCTTAACGGCTCAAAACGGGTTGGCTTAAGGGTTGCGGCATCACACCTCCGCCGGATCGACGTCCAGATGCCAGCGCAATTCGCGCGGCGACTTGAGCGACCAGAGCGCCTGGCTCCAGGCGCCGAGAAAGGCCTGCAGCGCCGGGCGGGCGGGCGCTTCGACGAGAAGCTGGGCGCGTTCGCGGCGGGCCAGGCGGACCATCCGCATCGGCACCGCATCGAAAACCCGCACGCCGAAGGCCTGGGCGAAGGGCAGGGCGGCGGCGCGGGCTTCCTTCAGCCAATCGAGCGCCGTGGCCACTTCGGGCGCATTGGCGCATAGCAGGGCGTTGGCGGCAAAGGGCGGAAAACGGGCCTGCTTGCGCTCTTCAAGCTGCAGGGCGGCGTAGCGGGCGAAATCGTGGCGGGCCAGGCATTGGTAAAGGGGATGGTCGGGGTATTGGGTCTGGACCATCACTTCGCCGGGCAGCTCGCCGCGCCCGGCCCGGCCGCCAACCTGCATCAGCTGCTGGAAGAGCCGCTCGGGCGCGCGGAAATCGGCGGCGAACAGGGACGAATCCGCGTTGAGCACGCCGACGAAGGTGAGCTTCGGAAAATCGTGCCCCTTGGCCATCATCTGGGTGCCGACGAGGATGTCGGCGTCGCCGCGGCCGATCCGGTCGAGGAGCGCGTCCCATTGGGCGCGGGTGCGCGCGGCATCCCGGTCGACGCGCAGCACGCGGGCAGTGGGAAAGCGCTCGGCGAGGGTCTCTTCGAGACGCTGGGTGCCACGCCCGAAGGGCTGGATGTCCTGATTGCCGCAGTCGGGGCACACCACCGGAATGGCGGCTTCGCAGCTGCAATGGTGGCAGCGCAGGCGTTTGTCGGCCAGATGCAGCACGAGGTTGGCGGTGCAATGGGGACAACGGCTGACCCACCCGCAGGACGGGCACGACAACACCGGCGCATAGCCGCGGCGGTTGAGGAAGACGAGGCTCTGTTCGCCGCGTTTCAGCCGCAACTCGATGGCCCGCAGAAGGTGCTCGGAAACGCCGTTCTGCAGGGTTTCGCGGCGCACATCCACCGGCCGCACGGTCGGCAGGCTGGCGGCGACGGCGCGGTTGACGAGTTCGACGCGGCGATAGCGCCCGCTGTCGGCGGCGTGCCAGCTCTCGAGGGAGGGCGTGGCCGAACCGAGAACGACCGGCACGCCGCGCTGGCGGGCACGCCAGACGGCCAGATCGCGGGCCGAATAGCGCACGCCTTCGTGTTGCTTGTAGCTGGCGTCGTGCTCTTCGTCGACGACGATCAACCCAAGGCGCGGCAACGGTGTGAACACCGACAGACGGGTACCAAGAACAATCTCGGCGCGGCCCTCCATCGCCTGAACGAAGCCCTGGGAGCGCGCGCCCTCGGCCAGCGCCGAATGCAGACTGACCACCCGCGCGGCCGGAAAGCGGCCGGCGACGCGGCCTTCGAGCTGAGGCGTGAGGGCGATTTCCGGAACGAGGATCAGGGCTTGTTCGCCGCGGGCGATGACCTGCCGGACAAGGCGCAGGTAAACCTCGGTCTTGCCGCTGCCGGTGACGCCGGCCAGCAGAAAGGGCTGGAACTGCCCGAGACTGGCCGACATGGTTTCCACCGCAGCCTGCTGTTCGTCGGTGAGCGGCGGCGCGCCGGCCATCGCGGCCGGGTCGGCGGCGACGGAGGCGGCGATCCAGCCGCGCTTGAGGGCGTCCGCCACCGCCGGCGCACCGGCCTCGCGCAGCAGGGCGCGACGGCGCGGTCCGTGGAGATCGATGTCGCGCAACAGGGCCAGAGCACGGCTTTCGCGCTTGCCGGCAGCAAGGGCGGCACGGCCGGCGTCGGTAAGATCGAGGAGCGGATCGGCCTCGGCGCCGGCGACCGCGTCGGCCCTGCGCAAGCGCGGCGGCAGCGCCATCGCAACGACTTCGCCAAGGGGATGCTGGTAGTAGCGGGCGGCGAATTCGACCAGCGCCAGCCAATCGGCGGGCAGGGCCGGGGCATCGCGCTGGATGGCGATGACCGGCTTGAGGCGGTCGAGCGGCAGATCGGCGGCATCCGGCAGTTCGACGATCAGACCGGTTTTCTCGCCGCGTCCGAAGGGCACCCGCACGCACCGCCCGAGATCCCCGGCACAGACATTTTCTGCTGTGTAATCAAAGCATTGGGGAATCGGAACGGGGAGGGCGACGCGAACGATGGCGGGGCTCATGACCGGATTTTCGGAGGTTTCCGTGTGAATTTATTTAAATCAGCGACTTAGCGCATTTTGGTGACGAGATGCTTGGGAAACAGTCCTGAAACCCTTGCCGATGCGGGGGTATTTCCGCTTGTCCACAAAATCTGTGGATAACTTTGTGGGGAAATTGGGTAAAGCGCCGCAGAACCCGCTGCCTGCAAGCTTTTCGTCTGCTCTGCCTAAATCCGAGTCAAAAAAATTTTTGTTTAAAAACAACAACTTAAAAAATATCGCCGGTCTGACCGACGGCGACTGAAACAAATCGGTAAAAAACTGCAGTGCTGTGCACAAGTCAAGCCCAAAAAATAAGATTTAGCGCTTGACGGGGGCGTTTCGGCCGGCTCCGATGTGCCTCGTCCTGAAACAAAAGGGCCGGCACAGGCCGGCCCTTTGGGTATTACTGCAAAACCACGTCAGGAGGCGCGCTGGGCGTGCAGGCCGCGGCTGTACTCGTGGACGGTATTCACCAGCACCGTGACGTTGTCCGGCGGGGTGAACTGGGAAATGCCGTGTCCGAGGTTGAAGACGTGGCCGGCGTGAGGACCAAAGGCATCGAGCACTTTTTTCGCTTCGGCGGCAACGGCTTCCGGACTGCCGAAAAGCACGGCCGGATCGAGGTTGCCCTGCAACGCGACCTTGTCGCCGACGAGGCGTCGGGCCGCGCCGATATCCACGGTCCAGTCGAGGCCGACCGCGTCGGCGCCGCTGTCGGCGATGTCGGCCAACCACAGGCCGCCACCTTTGGTGAAGACGATGGCGGGAATCCGCTCGCCGTCCTTCTCGCGGGTCAGGCCGGCCACGACCTTGCGGATATAGGCCAACGAGAATTCATGGTACGCATCGTGGGCGAGCACGCCGCCCCACGAGTCGAAGATCATCACCGCCTGGGCGCCGGCTTCGATCTGGGCGTTGAGGTAGGCGACGACGGAGCGGGCGGTGACGTCGAGAATGTGGTGCATCAGATCGGGGCGGCTGTAGAGCAGCCCCTTGACCTTGCGGTAGTCGTCCGAGCCACCGCCTTCGACCATATAGCAAGCCAGCGTCCAAGGGCTGCCGGAGAAGCCGATCAGCGGCACCGAGTTGTCGAGCGCACGGCGGATCTCGGAGACGGCATCCATCACGTAGCCGAGCTCCTGAACGGGATCGGGTACGGCGAGGTTGCGGATCTCCCATTCTTCCTTCAGCGGGCGCTCGAACTTGGGGCCTTCGCCTTCGGCGAAATACAGGCCGAGCCCCATCGCATCCGGCACCGTGAGGATGTCGGAGAACAGGATTGCGGCGTCGAGGTTGTAGCGGGTCAAAGGCTGCAGGGTGACTTCGCAGGCGAGGCCGGGGCTCTTGCAAAGGTCGAGGAAACTGCCGGCGCGCTTGCGGGTCTCGCGGTACTCGGGCAGGTAGCGTCCGGCTTGGCGCATCAGCCAGACGGGGGTGTAGTCGGTGGGCTGGCGCAGCAAAGCGCGCAGGAAGGTGTCGTTCTTCGGACGGCTCACGTGGAATCCTCGGCAGGCGGCAAAGGCGGGATTATCCGCCATTTGCCGCCGCGGCGTGGACCAAGCGGATCAAGGAAATCCTACTTGCGCCAGAACTGCGGTGTGAACACCACCGCGAGGGACAGCACCTCGAGACGCCCCAGCAGCATCGTGAAGCTGCACACCCAGGTCTGAAAATCGGTGAGCACGGCATAGTTGGTGGCCGGGCCGACCTTGTTGAGACCGGGGCCGGCGTTGTTGATGCTGGCGACGATGGCGCCGAGGGCGCTCATGAAATCCAGCCCGGACAGAATCAACACGAAGGTAAGCATCACGATGCTCATGAAGTACAAAAAGATGAAGCCGAGCACCGCAATCACCACGTTGTTGGGAATCGCGCCGCCGCCGACCTTGACCGGATTGACCACGGCCGGATGGACCAGCCGGGTCAGTTCGCGGTTGGCCTGCTTGGCCAGGATAAGCGTGCGGATCATCTTGATGCCGCCGCCGGTGGAGCCGGAACTGGCGGTGACGCAGGACAGAAAGAGCATCCACAGGGGCGCAAAAACCGGCCATTTGTCGAAATCCTGACTGGCGAAACCGCAGTCGGTGGCCATCGAGACGAGGTTGAAGCTGACGTGGCGGAGGGCGGTGGGATAGTCCTCGTAGGTGCCTTCGAGCCACACGTAGAGCGCCACGCCAAAGCACGATGAGACGACCAGCCCGACCACGCCGCGGGCTTCCACGTCCTGCCAGTAAGCGCGCAGGTCGCGCCCGCGCAAGGCCACGTAGTGCGTGGCGAAGTTCATTGCCGCAACGATCATGAAGACGATCAGGATGAACTCGACCACCGGGTTGTCGAAGGCGCCGACGCTGGCGTCACGAGTCGAAAAGCCGCCGAGGCCCATCGCGGCGAAGGCGTGGCAGATGGAATCCAGCCAGGACAGCCCGGCCCAGTTGAGCAGCAGGATGCAGACCACGGTGATCAGGAAGTACACGAACCACAGCGCCTTGGCGGTGTCGGCGATGCGCGCCGTCAGCTTGGAATCCTTCATCGGGCCGGGGGTTTCGGCTTTGTAGAGCTGCATGCCGCCAACGCCGAGCAGCGGCAGCACGGCCACCGCCAGCACGATGATGCCCATCCCGCCGAGCCAGTTGAGCTCGTGCCGCCACAGGTTGATGGCCGGCGGCGCGTGGTCGAGATCGGTCATGATCGTCGAGCCGGTGGTGGTGAGGCCCGACATGGTTTCGAAGAAAGCGTCGGTGAAGCTCATGCTGTCGTAGACGAGCAGCAGGGGAATCGTGGCGATGGCGGCCATCAGCGCCCATACGGTGGACACCAGCAGGAAGCCGTCGCGGGGTTTGAGCTCGCGATAGTTGGAGCGGGTGACGGCATAGAGGATGAGGCCGGTGCACAGGGAGATCCCCATCGCGGCAATGAACTCGGCCACGGTGCCGTCTTCGTAGATGATCGCCGCAACGATGGGCATCAGGTAGGCCAGGCTGAAGATCGACAACAGCCGGCCGAGCACGTTGGCAACCGGGAGCAGGGCATCCATCAGAAGAACCCCCAGCCAACCTGGAACAGCTTCTCGACTTTGGCGACCAGCTTCTTGCTCGTGCAGAAGACGATCACGTGATCTTCGGCGCGGATCACCGTGTCGTGGTGAGCCATGATGACTTCGAAGATCGGCACCTCGTAGGGCACCAGCTCCTTGTACTCGGTGCGGCTCTTGCCGGTGTTGCGGACGATGGCGCTGATGGTCGCGCCCTCCGGCAGATCGATCTCTTCGATCCGGCGGCCGATCACCTTGCAATGCTTGGCGTCGCCGTGGGCAACCAGTTCGAGCGCTTCGGCAGCGCCGCGGCGCAGGCTGTGCACGGCGGCCACGTCGCCACGGCGAACCCGCGCGAGGAGCTGGCCGATGGAGGTGAGGGCCGGCGAAATGGCAATGTCGATGCGCCCTGCGCCCTGCACCAGTTCGACATAGGATTTGCGGTTGATCAGCGCCAAGGTGCGGCGGGCGCCCATTTGCTTGGCCAGCGACGCCGACATGATGTTGTCTTCCTCGTCGTTGGTGAGGGCGAGGAACATGTCGGTTTCCTCGATGCTCTCCGAGTCGAGAAGGGCTTCGTCGGTCGAGTCGCCGTGCAGCACGAGGGCGCGGGTAAGCTGGCTGGCGAGGGTTTCGGCGCGCTGACGGTCGCGCTCGATGAGCTTGACGTTGACGTTGCGCTCGATGGCCTTGGCGAGGCGGTAGCCGATGTTGCCGCCGCCGGCGACGATGATGCTGCGGATCGGCTTGTCCATCCGGCGCAGTTCGGTCATCACCTTGCGGATGTGGGTGGTGGCAGCCAGGATGAAGACTTCGTCGCCGCGCTCGATCACCGTATCGCCGGTGGGCGCGATGGATTGGTCGCGGCGGAAGATCGCGGCCACCCGTGCATCGATATTGGGCAGGCGCTGCGGAATGCTCTTGAGCGGCTTGCCGACCAGCAGCCCGCCTTCGAAGGCCTTCACCGCGATCATCGTCACCATGCCGTCGGCGAACTCCAGCACCTGCAAGGCCTCGGGGAATTCGATGAGCTTGCGGATGTAGTCGGTGACGATCTGCTCGGGGCAGATGGAATGATCGACGGCGAAGTTGCGCTCGTCGAGGAGTTCCGGATAGGCCTCGTAGTCGGCGGCGCGCAGGCGGGCGATGCGCGTCGGCACATTGAATAGCGTCTTGGCGACGCGGCAGGCGCACAGGTTGGTCTGGTCCGACTGGGTCACCGCGATCAGCAGGTCGGCATCGGGCGCGCCGGCGGCCTCGAGGACCGACGGCGAAGCGCCGTTGCCGGAAACGACGCGCAGATCGAGGCGCTCCTGCAGGGCATTGAGATAGGCGGTGTTGCTGTCGACGACGGTGATGTCGTTGGCTTCGGAAACGAGGCTTTCGGCTACCGAACTGCCGACCTGCCCCGCGCCGAGAATGATGATCTTCATGGTCTCCTCCCGCCCGGGCGGGAGGCCGCGGGCCACCGGTTTATTGTTATGCGACGGCGGCGTCCGCCGGTGGCCCGATCAGCTGCCGGACTCTTCGTGGCGCTTGCCGACGCTGATGCCAAGCTGCTTGAGCTTGCGATAAAGATGAGTGCGTTCGAGGCCGGTCTTCTCGGCCAGGCGGGTCATGTTGCCGCCGTCGAGCTGCAGGTGGTGTTCGAAATAAGTGCGCTCGAAAATCTCTCGCGCCTCCCGCAGCGGCAGGTCGAGCGGCAGGCCGAGCAGCGCGGTGGGCGGAGTCTTGCCGAGCAGGTGCGCCACTTCGTCCATGCCGATTTCCTCTTCGAGAGTGCCTAGTGCAAGCGATTTGATGGCGGCCTTGAGCTCGGTGTAGCCGCCCGGCCAGGCGCGGTTGCGCAGAGCGTTGAGGGCGGCGGAGGAGAGCCGGCGGGGCGGCACCTCGCCGGCTTCGACATAGTGCAGCAGGATCTGGCTGGCGATCTCGGGGATGTCGTCGCGAATCTCGCCGAGGGACTGCGGCGCCAGCGCCACTTCGAAAAGCCGGGCCAGCACCCGCTCATCCCAACCCTGCTCGACGAGTTCCTCGGGGAGATGCTCGGTGGCGGCGACCAGCGTCTGACCGTGGCGCTCCAGGCGATCCATCGCGAAGACCAGGTTCTTCTGCTGGGCGCGCGTCAGGTAGCACAGCTCGGGCACGTAGAGCAGGCCGTTGCGGGCGCCTTCGAGGATGGAGAGTTCGAGGGGCTGCGACGACAGCGACAGATCGAGCCACGGCGTGCCGACCCGCTGGAGGGTGCGCGCGCACAGTTCGGCAAGGCTGCCGGGGCCGACCCGCAGCAGGATCACGCGGGATTTGTCGGCCATCTGTTCGAGACGCTTCTTGAGATCGCGCAACGGCGCCGAGCGGGCAAAGGCGCCAAGGCCGAGGGGACTCGGTGCATGGGCGGGCTTGATCCGGGCGAGGCCGCGCTTGACCGCGGCAAGCAGCTTTTGCAGCGCGATGGGCTTTTCGAGGAATTCCATCGCGCCGATACGGGTGGCTTCGACGGCCGTATCGATGGTGCCGTGACCGGACATCATCACCACCGGCATGGTGAGCTGGCCGTTGGCCGACCACTCCTTGAGCAGGCTGACGCCGTCGGTGTCGGGCATCCAGATGTCGAGCAGCACCAGATCCGGGCGGCCGGCGTTGCGGGCGGCACGGGCGGCGGCGGCGTTTTCGGCGAGAACGATGTCGTGCCCTTCGTCGCGCAGGATTTCCGACAGGAGTTCGCGAATACCGACTTCGTCGTCAACGATGAGAATTTTAGCCATGGGCTGGGGACTCTTGGTGTGGGGCGCAGCGCAGGCGGATACGGATTTCCGCACCGCCGGTTTCACGGTTGGCGACGCGAATCTCGCCACCGTGTTCGTCGATTATTTTCTTCACGATGGCGAGGCCGAGGCCGGTACCGCGGGCCTTGGTCGTCACATAGGGTTCGAAGGCTCGGGTCAGGATTTCGGGCGGGAAGCCCGACCCGTTGTCGCGCAGGATCAAGTCTACCCGGCGGGCGTCGGTGCGCGTCAACAGCGTGATCTGCGGATGGGCTTCGTCGGCGAGGGCGTCTTCGGCGTTCTGCAGCAGGTTGTGGATGACCTGGCGGAGCTGGGTGGCGTCGCCCAGAACAGGGTTGGCGTCCGCGGCCAGCTCGGCGTGGATCATGACCCGCGAACCTTCATACAGCACCAGCACCTCGCGGACCAGCGCGTTGATGTCCACCGGCGCCATCGTCGGGCTGGGCAGGCGGGCGTAGTCGCGGAAGGCATTGACCAGGTTCTTCATGGCTTCGACCTGATTCACGATGGTGGTGGTGGCGCGCTCCAGCATCACCCGGCCTTCGGGATCGAGGCGGTCGGCGAGCTTGAATTGCAGGCGCTCGGCCGAGAGCTGGATCGGCGTCAGCGGGTTCTTGATCTCGTGGGCGAGGCGCCGGGCCACTTCGGCCCAGGCGGCGGTGCGCTGGGCGACGATGAGATGGGTGATGTCGTCGAAAACCACCACCCAGCCGCCGCCAGTGCTGTCGGGCAGCCGGGTGCCGTGAAGGAGCAGGGTCTGGGCGCTGCCGTCCGGGTTGGAGAATTCGATCTGGCGGTTCCAGTCCGCTTCGGGGGCGTGGAAGCCTTCGACAACGGCATCGCGGAAAGCCGCGTGCGCCTGCCAGTCGTCGATGCGGGTGCGTTCGTAGTCGTGCAACTCGTCGTTGAGAATGG
Organism: uncultured Zoogloea sp.; assembly: GCA_937871125.1. Classification (GTDB taxonomy): domain Bacteria; phylum Pseudomonadota; class Gammaproteobacteria; order Burkholderiales; family Rhodocyclaceae; genus Zoogloea. The sequence goes on from CALMXT010000184.1 coordinate 12,730, forward strand.
TCATTGCGCCGTGGTTGGCGGCCCGCAGGTGGCCGTCGGGCGAAAAGGCGAGCACGCCGGCCGACAGGTTGGCGAGCACGCTTTCGAGATAGGCGCGGTTACGTTCGACTGCGGCGCGGTTGTTTTCGGCCTGCTCGCGGGCATCTTCGAGCTGGCGCGTCATCTGGTTGAAGGACTGGGTCAGCACGCCCAGTTCGTCGCGGGCGGGCAGCGCCTGACGAGGGCTGAAGTCGCCGGCGGCGACGGCCTGGGTGCCTTCGGCAAGAATGAACAACGGGGCGGCGAGCCGCCGGGTCAACACGAAGGCCACCGCCACCGCGGCGAACAAGGCCAGCAGCAGGGTCAGGGTCAGGGTGAGGGTGTAGATGCGCTTGAGGCCGTTGCGGGCAAGGGACAGCTCCTGGTAATCCCGATGCACGGTCTCGACGCTTTCGGCGTGCATCGAGAAGGACCGCGGCACGGCCTGGGTGACCTGCAGCAACTGGGGCTCGCTGAGGTGGCGCGGCGGGATCGGGACGATCACGCGCAGGATCAGCCCGGCGCCGGCATGACTTTCGGTCGCGCGATAGCCCTGGCGGCCCTGGCGCAACTGGGCAACGCTCGGCTGCTCGGGCAGCAGGGTGTCGAGCTGGGTGTCGGCGGTGGCGACGATCTGGCCGACCGGCGAGAACACCGTGGCGGATTCGACGGCGTTCCGTTCGCGCAAACGGTTGAGCAGCGGGGAGCGGATCTGGGGCGCGACTTCGAGTTCAAGCGCCATCTGATCGGCCTTGGCGGCGAGCTGGTCGAGCAGGATGTCGAGGGTGGTACGGCCCAGTTGCAGGCCGCTTTCGAGGGCAGCGTCGACGCGCACGTTGAACCAGGATTCGATGCTCTTGACGGCAAACTGGAGCGACACGGCATACACCAGCACACCGGGCACCACTGCCATCGCGGCAAAGATGGTCATCAGACGCAGCTTGAGGCGGGAGCCGAAACGCCGCTCCCGGTATTCCCGCCACAAACTGCGCAGCTGAACGAACACCAGGCTGGCGAGACCCAGCGCAATGGCGCCGTTGAGGGCCAACAGCAAAGTGTAGTTGCGGGCGAACAGCGGCGTGTTGGCGCTGGCGGTGGCGAGCAGGAAGAGCAGGATGCCGGAGATCGCCGCGGCAACGACGAGGACGGTCGATCTCATTTGGTTTCGCGGGGGCTGGCGACGAAGGTCCAGTGATACCAGTCGCTGGAGAGGTTCCAGTCCTTGCGGCCAAGGGCGCTGACCTGCAGAGGCTTGGGAAACTCGCCGACGTCGAGCCGGAAGCGCAGCGCGGCGTTATAGCTGCGCCCGATGCGCAGCGCGTTGCGGTCGGCCACGCCCCAGTTGCGGATGCGCAGCATGGTGCGCAGGGCTTCGTCGAGGCTGCCGAAGTTCTGGTGCAGGGCGCCGGTGGTCAGACGGTACTGGCGCGTCAGCGACTGGTAGGACAAGCGATGGGTGACGCTGCGGCTCGACACTTCCTCATCGAGCCAATACCAGCGCGACGCGGTGAGTTCGAATTCGGTGATGAAGTAGAGCGCCACGCCGCGGCTCACCACATCCACCAGCAGCGGGCTCAGCTCGGCGACGATGTCGGCGTTGAGGATGTACTGATCCTCGCCCTGGAGGAGCGCCGCGTTGCGGATTTCCGCCTCGGCCGCCCGAACCGGCGCGGCGTCCAGACCGAACCCGAGGGCGAGCCCGAGCGCCAGCGCCTGCTGCAGGAAACGGCGGCGGTCAGGCGGTTTTTTCGAGAAGGGCGTAGAAGAATCCGTCATGTTCGGTGCAGGGCAGGTACTGGCAATCGAGTTGTCCGCCAAGCGGCAGGCGGCGGCAATCGGGATGGCGGGACGCAAATGCGGCGATCTGCTCCCCGTTTTCTTCGGCAAACACCGAGCATGTGACGTAAAGCATTTTGCCACCCGGCGCCAGGACTCGCCACAGGGCTTCGAGAATCTCGGCTTGCTGGGCGGCAAAGCGGGGAATGTCGTCGGAGCGGCGCAGCCACTTGATGTCCGGGTTGCGGCGGACCACCCCGGAGGCCGAGCAGGGCACGTCGGCAAGGATGCGCTCGAAAGGCTGGCCGTCCCACCAGCGGCGGAGATCCCGGCAGTCGGCCGCCTTCACGTCGGCAGTCAGCCCCAGGCGCTGCAGGTTTTCGCCGACCCGACGTGCGCGCCCCGCGTCGGTATCGAGGGCGACGAGGTTCACGTCGGCGGTTTCGAGGATGTGGGCGGTCTTGCCGCCGGGCGCCGCACAGGCGTCGAGCACGCGCTGACCGTCGTCGAGATCGAGGAAGTCGGCGGCGTACTGGGCGCCGGCATCCTGCACGCTGACACAGCCTTCGGCAAAGCCCGGCACCCGGGCGACGGGCACCGGACGTTCGAGGAGCAGGGCGCCGTTGGCCAACTCACGCACCGCCAGCCCGGCTTCGGCGAAGCTGGCCAGGGTGTCGCTCAAGGTGGCGCGCAGCGGATTGATGCGCAGCGCCATCGGCGGATGGGTGTTGCCGGCGCCGAGGATGGCGCGCCAGTCTTGCGGATATTGGCTCTTGAGGCGGCGAATCCACCAGGGCGGGTGACGGTACTCGGCCACCATATCGGCGTCGGCCGCCTTGTTGAGTTCGACGGCCTGGCGCAGGGCGTTGCGCAGGACGCCGTTGACCACGCCCTTGAAGTTCCCGCCAAGCACCGTGGCGGCGGCGCTGACCGCCTGATCGACGGTGGTGTGGGCGGAGTCCGGTCGGGTGCCGAGACGATGCAGGGCAACCCGCAACAGGGA
>CALMXT010000185.1 GCA_937871125.1 uncultured Zoogloea sp.
AAAGGGAGAGCCCATGCTCTCCCTTGCCTTGTCGGTGGGCTTAAACCCGTTCGATCACGACCGCGATGCCGTGGCCGACGCCGATGCACAGGCTGACTACCGCGTAACGGCCGCCGCTGCGGTGGAGTTGGCGGGCGGCGGTGAGCGCAATGCGTGCGCCGGACGCGCCAAGCGGGTGACCGAGGGCAATGGCGCCGCCGTTCGGATTGACGCGCGGATCGTCGTAGGCGAGGCCGAGCAGCTTCAGGCAGCCAAGCACCTGGGGTGCGAAGGCTTCGTTGATCTCGATGACGTCCATGTCGGCGAGCGCGAGTCCGGCTCGTTCGAGGGCTTTCGGAATGGCGTGAGCCGGGCCGACGCCCATGATGCGCGGCTCGACGCCGCTGACGGCGCCGGCGAGGATGCGGGCGATCGGCTTGCGGCCGGCTTTCTCGCCGGCCGCCATGTTGCCGATCAATAGCGCCACCGCGCCGTCGTTGATCCCCGAAGCGTTGCCGGCGGTGACCACGCCGCCCGGCGCCAGGGGCTTGAGCCGGGAGAGGCTGTCGAAGTCGCTTTCGGGGCGCGGGTGCTCGTCGTCAAAAACCATTGCCGGCGGCGTTTTGCGGCCGGTCGGAACGGCGATGGGCAGGATCTCGTCCGCATAGAATCCGGCCGCTTTGGCGGCAGCGTATTTTTCCTGGGAGCGGGCGGCGAAGCGGTCGGAATCCTCGCGGCTGAGGCCAAACTGAACGGCGACGTTGTCGGCCGTCTCGGGCATCGTGTCGTTGCCGTATTGCTCGACGAGGCGCGGGTTGGGGAAGCGGGCGCCGATGGTGGTGTCGAAGACCTTGAAGTCGCGACCGAAGGCGGATTCCGACTTGGCGACCACGAAGGGGGCGCGGGTCATGCTTTCGACGCCGCCGGCCACGTAGAGCCCGCCTTCGCCACAACTCACCGCGCGGGCGGTGTCGAGCACTGCGGCAAGGCCGCTGCCGCACAGGCGGTTGACCGTCTGGCCGGCCACTTCCGGCGGCAGGCCGGCGAGCAGCGCGGCATGGCGACCGAGGTTGCGGCTGTCTTCGCCGGCCTGACAGGCACAGCCGAGGACCACGTCCTCGATGTCTTCGGCGCGGAAGCCGGAGCGGGCGACCGCTTCACGGATCACGGTGGCGGCCAGATCGTCGGGGCGCACGTTGGCGAGCTTGCCGGCGTGGCGGGCGATGGGGCTGCGGAGTCCAGAATAAAGGTAGGCGTCGAGCACGATTTTTCCTTGGTGGTGTTCAGTTTTCGGGAGTCAGCAGCGACACGCCCAGGCGGGCACGGCGGATCAGCCACGGGCTGGGGCGATAGCGCGGATCGCGATAGAAGGCGTGGAGCGTGTCGAGGATGTCCAGCACGGTGCGGGGGCCGAGGGCATCGCCGAAGGCCAGCGGGCCTTGCGGATAGCCGAGGCCGAGGGTGACGGCGCCGTCGATGTCGTCCGGCGTGGCGATGCGTTGTTGGGCGATGTCGCAGCCGATATTGACGATCATCGCCAGCACGCGCTGGGCGACGAAGCCGGGGCTGTCGTGGATGGCGGTGAGCGGCAGCCCGGCGTTGCCGAGGGCGGCGCGGGCGGCATCGCGGATGGCCGGCAGGGTGATGGGCGTCGTCATCAGGGTGATGTGTCGGGCCAGGCCGAGCGGATCGACGGCAACCGTGCGGCGGGCATCGAGGCCTTCGGCCAGCGCGGCGGTCGTGGCGTCGTGGCCGATGGGCAGCACGATGCACACCGATTCGGCGCCGGGCGTTTCGCCGTCGTCGACGGGTGCGCCGCTGGCCTCGACGAGCGCGAGCACCTGTTTGCGCCGGTCCGGATCGCGCCGGCTGACCCACACCGGTGTGGCGCCGGCCGGCGGGATCGTTTCTTCCGGCACGGGCTGGGCCTTGCCGTCGGCGTAGGTGTAGAAGCCGCGCCCGGTTTTTCGGCCGAGCAGGCCGGCCGCGAGGCGCTGGCGGGTGATCGGCGACGGACGGTAGCGCGGTTCCTGGTAATACTGGTTGTAGATCGACTCCATCACCGGCTGCGACACGTCGAGGCCGGTCAGGTCGAGCAGTTCGCAGGGGCCCATCCGGAAGCCGGCGCCGCGCATGATGCGGTCCAGGTCGGCGGGCCGGGCGATGCCTTCGCCGAGAATCCGCAGGGATTCGGTGAGGTAACCGCGGCTGGCGTGGTTGACGATGAAGCCCGGCGTGTCGCTGGCGCGCACCGGGCGATGGCCGATGCGCCGGGCGAGACCGCTCAGGGCGTCGCCGACCCAGGGTTCGCCGACCACCGAGTCGATGACTTCGACGACCTTCATCAGCGGCACCGGGCTGAAGAAGTGGAAGCCACCGACGCGGCCGGGCAGACGGCAGGCTGCGGCGATGGCGGTCACCGGCAGCGAGGAGGTGTTGGTGGCGAGAATGCAGTCGTCGCCCACCACGTCTTCAAGCTGGCGGAACAGTTCGCGTTTGGCGTCGAGGTTTTCGACGATGGCTTCGATGACGACCCGGCATCCGGCCAGATCGGCGAGCGCGTCGGCCACATGCAGGCGGGCGACGGCGGCCGCGACGGCCGCGGTGTCGAGCTTGCCCTTGGCGGCCAGCGTGTCGAGGGTCGCGGCGACGGCGGTGCGGGCTTCCTGCGCGGCACCCGCGCGGGCGTCGAAAAGCCACACATCGATGCCGGCCTGGGCGGAGATCTGGGCGATGCCGCGGCCCATCAGGCCGGTGCCGACGATGCCCAATACGAGTTCGCCGGTGGTGGTGTTCAGCATGATTTCATTCCCCGGTGAATTGCGGATCGCGTTTTTCGAGGAAGGCGTGCATGCCTTCCTTCTGGTCGCGGCTGGCGAACAGCAACTGAAAGGCCTTGCGTTCGAGCATCAGGCCGGTTTCGAGCGAGGCATCCTCGCCGGCGCGGAGCACTTCCTTGATCTGGGCGACCGCCAGCGGCGGACGGAGGGCGATGAGTTCGGCCAGCTCGAGTGCGCGGTCGAGCACTTCCTCGTCCGCCACCACTTCGCTGACCAGGCCCATTGCCGACGCTTCTTCGGCTGCGATCGGCAGGCCGGTGAGGAGCATTTTCATGGCCTTGAACTTGCCGACGGCCCGGTTGAGGCGTTGGGTGCCGCCGGCGCCCGGCATGATGCCGACCTTGACTTCGGGCTGGCAGAAGGAGGCGCTGCGGCCGGCGACGATGATGTCGGCGTGCATCGCCAGTTCGCAGCCGCCGCCCCAGGCGAGGCCGCTCACCGCGGCGATCACGGGTTTCGGGCAGGCTGCGACGGTCTGCCACAGCTTCTGGGTGTTGCGCAGCATGATCTCGACGGCGCTGCGGTCGGCCATGTCGCGGATGTCGGCGCCGGCGGCAAAGACCTTGTCGCCGCCGGTCAGCACGATGCAGCGCAGGTCCGGCTCCTGACCCAGCGCGGCGAAGTGTTCGGCCAGCCCGCTGCGGACGGCCTGATTCAGCGCGTTGCGCGCTTCCGGACGATTCATCCGGATGATCGCCACGTGCGCAGACGGGCGTTCGACAACGACTTCGTTCATTTTCGGATTCCTGTCAGGTTTGTTCCGCGGGGCGGAACGGCGTTTAAAATCTCCGGCGCCCACTTCCGGGATGCCACGAGCGACGGTCAAACAGAAAAATGGAATTCCACACCCGCAAACTGATCCGCTTTTCCCACTGCGATCCGGCCGGCATCGGCTTCTATCCCCGCTACGTCGAGCTGGTGAATGAAGTGGTGGAGGACTGGTGCAACGACGGGCTGGGGGTGAGCTTTCACCAGATGCACGAGCACCTGCGCCTCGGCCTGCCGGTGGTGCGCCTGGAGATGGAGTTCATGATTCCCAGCCGCTACGGCGATGTGCTCGATTTCTCGCTGCGCATCCTGCGCATCGGGGCGTCGTCGATGACCATCGAGGTGAGCGCCACGGCGGAGGAGCGGCTGCGTTTCCGGGGCGAACTGGTGGTCGCGATGATGTCGCTGGACAGCCTCCGCCCGGTGGTGATCGACGCCGAGTGGCGGCCCCGTTTCGAGCGCTATCTGGTGACGGCGGAAAGCGCCTGATGTCTCGTGGCATGGGCATTCCGCCGGCTCGTCTTACGGGTGGAAGCTGACGAACTCCGCCACCGGGACGCGCCCGGTGAGGAGCGCGTTTTCCGGCGCCGCGGGGTCTGCGTGGCCGAGCGCGATGCCCGCCACCACCTGCTCGTTCTCCGGCAGCGCCAGCAGTTCGGCGATGATCCGGTGATAGTCGATCCACGCCGCCTGGGCGCAGGTGGCGAGGCCGCGGGCGGTGGCGGCGAGCATGACGTTCTGCAGGAACATGCCGTAGTCGAGCCAGCTGCCTTGGGCGAGGCGGCGGTCGATGGTGAACATCAGCCCCACCGGCGCCCCGAAGAACTCGAAGTTCTTGCGCATCTGGGCTCGCATGCGGGCTTTTTCTCCGCGGGCGATGCCAAGCACGCCGTATAGATCGCCGCCGCACTTGCGCCGCCGTGCCAGATAGGGCTCGAAGAACTCGGTGGGGTAGTAGTGGTATTCCGGCGTGTGGCTGCCGTCGGCGGCGTCGAAGGCGGAACAGACCCGCTCGATGAGCGTGTGCAGCGTGACGCCGGTGAGCACGTGCACGCGCCAGGGCTGGATGTTGTTGCCCGACGGCGCGTTGGATGCGACGCGCAGGATGTCTTCGATCTCCGCGCGGGCAATGGGCGTCGGCAGGAAGGCACGGATCGAGTGCCGATCGAGCATGACCCGATCGACAGCCGCGCTCAGCTTGGTGTTGGTCATTGGGGCGTCTTCCGGGTCATGCTCGGGGCTCAGTTGCCGAAGGCGGCGATGCCGGTCTGGGCGCGGCCGAGGATCAGCGCATGGACGTCATGGGTGCCTTCGTAGGTATTCACGACTTCCAGGTTGACCAGGTGGCGGGCCACGCCGAACTCGTCGGAGATGCCGTTGCCGCCCATCATGTCGCGGGCCATGCGGGCGATGTCGAGGGACTTGCCGCAGGAGTTGCGCTTCATGATGGAGGTGATCTCGACCGCGTCGATGTGCGCGTCCTTCATGCGGCCGAGGCGCAGGCAGCCTTGCAGGGCGAGGGTGATCTCGGTCTGCATGTCGGCGAGTTTTTTCTGGATGAGCTGGTTGGCGGCGAGGGGACGGCCGAACTGCTTGCGGTCGAGCACGTATTGGCGGGCGCGGTGCCAGCAGTCTTCGGCGGCACCCAAGGCGCCCCAGGCGATGCCGAAGCGGGCCGAGTTGAGGCAGGTGAAGGGGCCTTTGAGGCCGCGCACGTTCGGGAAGGCGTTTTCGTCGGGGCAGAACACTTCGTCCATGACGATTTCGCCGGTGATCGAAGCGCGCAGCCCGACCTTGCCGTGAATCGCCGGTGCGGAGAGTCCTTTCCAGCCTTTTTCGAGCACGAAGCCGCGGATCTTGCCTTCGTCGTCCTTGGCCCAGACCACGAACACGTCGGCCACCGGGCTGTTGGTGATCCACATCTTGGCGCCGGAGAGGCTGAAGCCGCCGGGCACCTTGCGGGCGCGGGTGATCATCGAGCCGGGGTCGGAGCCGTGGTTCGGCTCGGTGAGGCCGAAACAGCCGATCCATTCGCCGGTGGCGAGTTTGGGCAGGTATTTGCGCTTGGTGGCTTCGCTGCCGAATTCGAAGATCGGCACCATCACCAGCGAGGATTGCACGCTCATCATCGAGCGGTAGCCGGAATCGACGCGCTCGATTTCACGGGCGATCAGGCCGTAGCTGACGTAGTTGAGGCCGGAGCCGCCGTACTCTTCGGGGATCGTCGCGCCGAGCAGGCCGAGGGCGCCCATTTCGCGGAAGATCTCCAGGTCGGTGTGTTCGTTGCGAAACGCTTCCAGCACACGGGGCGCCAGCTTGTCCTGGGCGTAGGCGCGGGCGGTGTCGCGGATCATGCGTTCTTCGTCGGTCAGTTGCTGGTCCAGCAGAAGCGGGTCATCCCATTGGAAACTCATGATTGTCTCTTCCTTGTGGCGATTGGTCTGGGGTGGGGCGGTCGCGGGCTCAGCCCGCGTGATTGCGAATCATGTTGCGGGCGATCACCAGTTGCTGGATCTGGGTGGTGCCCTCGAACAGTCGGAACAGGCGCACGTCGCGGTAGAAGCGTTCGATGCCGTATTCGGAAAGGTAGCCGGCGCCGCCGAAGATCTGCACCGCCCGGTCGGCCACGCGGCCGCACATTTCCGACGCGAACATTTTTGCACAGGAGGCTTCGGTGCCCACGTCGAGGCCTTGGTCGCGGCGGCGCGCGGCGTCGAGCACCATGCAGCGGGCGGCATAGATTTCGGCTTTGCTGTCGGCCAGCATGGCCTGGATGAGTTGGAATTCGGCGATCGGTTTGCCGAACTGTTTGCGTTCGCAGGCGTAACGCAGCGCGTCTTCGAGCATGCGTTCGGCCACGCCCACCGAAATGGCGGCGATGTTGATGCGGCCCTTGTCGAGCACTTTCATGGCGGTCTTGAAGCCGATGCCTTCCTTGCCGCCGATCAGGTTGGCGGCCGGCACGCGACAGTCCTCGAAGATCACGTCGCAGGTGTGGGAGCCCTTGTGGCCCATCTTTTCGTCGGGCTGGCCGAGGGAGAGGCCCGGTGTGCCGCGCTCGACGATGAAGGCGGAGATGCCGTCGGCGCCCTTTTTGGCGGGATCGGTGCGGGCCATCACGGTGAACACGCCGGCTTCGGGGGCGTTGGTGATGTAGCGCTTGGTGCCGTTGAGCACGTAGTAGTCGCCGCTGCTGTCACGAATCGCAGTGGTGCGCAGGCTGGCGGCGTCGGAGCCGCTGTCCGGCTCGGTGAGGGCGAAGGAGCCGATGAACTCGCCGGTCACCAGTTTCGGCAGATAGCGGGCCTTCTGTTCGGGTGTTCCGTCGATGACGATGCCCTGGCCGCCGATGCCGTTGTTGGTGGCGAACAGCGAGCGGAAGCACGGCGAGGTGTGGCCGATCTCGAAGGTCGCCAGCACTTCTTCTTCCATCGTCAGGCCCATGCCGCCGTGCTCTTCGGGGATCGACAGGCCGAACAGGCCGAGCGCCTTCATCTCATCGACGATTTCATCCGGAATGCGGTCGGTTTCGGCAACGATGGCTTCGTGCGGAACCAGGCGTTCGCGGACGAAGCGCGAAATCGTGTCGAGCAGAATATTGAGGGTTTCCTGGTCTCTGATCATGGTGCTTTCCAATGGCTGACTGGGGGCGGAGCGGGGCAGGGCCGGCGCTGGGGCCGGCCGGTGCGGGCACGTGCTTACTTCACGTACTTGCGGAACTCCGGCTTGCGCTTTTCGCGGAAGGCATTGCCGCCTTCGGCCGACTCGGGGCTTTCGTAGTAGAGCTTGAGCGCGTGCATGGCCAGACCGCCCATGCCGCGGATCATCTCGGTGTCGACGTTGAAGGACTTTTTGGCCAGGGCGATGGCGGTCGGGCTCTTCTCGACGATCTCGTCGCACCACTTCTTCACTTCGGCGTCGAGCTGATCCTGGGGCACCACGGCGTTGACCAGGCCCATCTGCAGGGCTTCCTGGGCGGTGTAGCGGCGGCACAGATACCAGATTTCGCGGGCCTTCTTTTCGCCGACGACGCGGGCGAGGAGGGCGGTGCCGAAGCCGGGGTCGACCGAGCCGACGCGGGGGCCGGCCTGACCGAGCTGGGCGTTGTCGGAGGCGATGGCCAGATCGCAGATGGTGACCAGCACGTTGCCGCCGCCGATGGCAAAGCCGTTGACGCGGGCGATGACCGGCTTGGAGCAGTCGCGGATGGCGCTCTGCACTTCTTCGATCGGCAGGCCGATGACGCCGCGACCGCCGTAGCCGCCGTCCTGGGTGCCCTGGTCGCCGCCCGTGCAGAACGCCTTTTCGCCGGCGCCGGTCAGCACGACCACCCCGATCGAGCGGTCGTAGTCCGCATCCTTGAAGGCGTGGATCATTTCCTCGCAGGTGTTGGCGGTGAAGGCGTTGTAGGCCTTGGGGCGGTTGATGGTGATGGTGGCGATGCCATCGGCCTTGGTGTAGAGAATGTCGCGGTATTCCATTGTGTGTCTCCTGACAGGTGAGGGTGGGTGCTCGTTGTTCTTTCCAAGGGGTGTCGCAAATCGTCGCGGGCAGGCCCGAGGTCGCAATGCGGTGCGGAGCCGTACTGCTGTACGGCGGGCTCCGGAGTTGCGGGATCGGGGCGCGCAGCGGATTTGTTCGCGCCCTCTTAGCCGGCCATCGTCAGGCCGCCGGAAACGCTGATGATCTGACCGGTGATGAAGGCCGCGTCTTCGCTGGCGAGGAACAGCACGGCGCCGGGCAGGTCGTCCGGCTGGCCGAGGCGGCCGAAGGGGATGGCCTTGGCCAGTGCGCCTTTGAGCTTTTCACCCTGTTCGCCTTCGCCGGCGAAATCGCGGAAGAGGGCGGTGTCGGTGGGGCCGGGGCAGACGACGTTGACGTTGATCTGCTTGCGGGCCAGTTCGCGGGCCATGGTCTTGGAGTAGGACACCAGGCCGCCCTTGCAGAAGGCATACACCGCTTCGCCGGAAGAGCCGACCCGGGCGGCGTCGGAGGCGACGTTCACCACCTTGCCGCGGCCGCGTTCGTACATGCCCTTGAGCACCGCGTGGTGCATGTAGAGCGGGCCGTAGAGGTTCACCGCGACGATCTTGTCCCACAGCGCCTTGTCGGTCTTGAGGAAGGGCGCGGCGTGATCCCAGCCGGCGTTATTCACCAGGATGTCGGTCGGGCCGAGTTGGGCTTCGGCGGCCGTCACGGCGGCCACCACCGATTCCTGGCTGGTCAGATCGACGCCGAAGGCCGCGGCGCTGCCGCCCTTGGCGCGGATGTCGGCCACAATGGTCTCTGCGGCGTCCTTGTTGATGTCGAACACGGCGACGATGGCGCCCTCGTCGGCAAAGCGCCGACAGATCGCCGCGCCGATGCCGCCCGCGCCGCCGGTAACGATGGTGACTTTCCCTTTGATGCCTCGCATGCTGCTCTCCTTTTGATGTTTCGTTTGGTTGCGTTTATGTCTTGCTTTGCGCTTCAATGCGGCTTCACCTGCTCCGCGTCCCACCCCGATGACTGACCTCACCACCGAACAGAGCCTCGCCGGCATTGAGATCAACAACCGTCTGTTCTTCCGTCTCTTTCAGGCCGCCAACACCCTGCACACCAAGGGCACCCAGGCCCTCGACGAGTTCGGGGTCACCACCCAGCAATGGTCGGTGCTCGGTGCCCTGTCGCGCCCCCAGGCTGCGGCGGGCATGACCGTCAATGAGCTGTCCCACTACCTGCTGGTCAGCCGCCAGAACCTCACCGGACTCCTCGGCCGACTGGAGCGCGACGGACTCATCGAGCGCCTCACCAGCGAAGAGGACCGCCGTTCCCGCAAGGTCAAGCTGAGCGCCAAGGGCGAGGCCCAATGGGCCGCCATTGCCGATCCCATCCATGCCTTCTACGACGCGGCCCTCAAGGGTTTTTCCTTCGACGACCGGCTGACTTTCATTCACTATCTGAGCCGTTTGCAGCGCAACATGGCCCAGCTCTAGATCCGGTGTTCGGCGATCTTCTGGCGCCCGATGATCATCTTCATGATGTTTGCGGTGCCGTCGCCGATCTGCAGACCCATCACGTCGCGGTAGCGCTGACCGAAGTCGTAGTCGCCGCCGTAGCCGCCGTGTCCGTGGGTCAGCAGGCATTGATGGATGATTTCGCAGGCCAGCTTCGGCCCCCACCACTTGCACATCGCCGCTTCGGCGGTATGGGGCAGATGCTTGTCCTTCAGCCATAGGGTGCGCAGACACAGGGCGCGGCAGGCCTCGTAGTAGGTTTCCGCCTCGGCGAGCGGGAAGGTGACGCCCTGGAATTCGCCGATCGGCTTGCCGAAGGCTTCCCGCTCCTGCACATAGCGCCAGGCTTCGTCGAGGGACGCCCGTGCCACGCCCATGCACTGCAGGCCGATCAGCGCGCGGCTGTAATCGAAGCCCTGCATGACCTGGATGAAGCCCTGACCTTCGTCGCCGAGCATCATGTCCTTCGAGATGCGCACCCCGTCGAAGAAGATCGAACCGCGGCCGACCGGGCGCGTGCCGATGTCGTCGAAGGTGGTGCGGGAGATGCCGGGCAGATCCATCGGCACCAGGAAGGCACTGATGCCGCGGGCGCCGTCGGCTTCGGTGCCGGTGCGGGCAAACACCACCGCCACGTCGGCCTGGGTGGCCATTGAAATCGAGGTTTTCTCACCGCTCAGGATGAAGTCGTTGCCGTCGCGCACCGCCTTCAGCTTGAGCCGCGCGGCGTCGGAGCCGGCGCTCGGTTCGGTGAGGGCGATGGCGATGAACTTCTTGCCCGTGACCACCTGATCCATCCACTCCCTGGCGACATCGGGGCGGGCGTAATTGGCGACGATCTGGCCGCACAGGGAGGTGAGCAGATTGACGTAGGACACGTTGAAGTCGCCATAGGCGATCTGTTCGAGCAGCAGCCCGCTAGTCACGCAGTCCACCCCCAGGCCGCCGAAGGACTCCGGCAGTTCCGGGCCGAGCAGGCCCATTTCACCCATCTCGATAGCGATTTCCCGTTCGACGCGCTCGGCCTTTTCACGGGCGCGGTAATCCGGGGCGAGTCTTTCCCTTGCAAAACGGCTGGCTGATTCGACCAGTGCCTTCTGGTCGTCGGTGAGGCTGAAGTCCATCGTGAGTCCTTTCCGGTAGCGAGTGGCTGGATTCTAGGAATGGACTTTATTTCTGTCAATGTATTGTCGTAAATTGCCGATTGTAATTTCGGATCGATTTTTAATATGCGATAGCACAAAATTAATATTTAAATATATCAATGATATTTTTCGAAGTTGTGCTGCGGTGCAGTCGCCTTGCTTTTCCCGTTCGCTCGGAATATAGGTAAATATGTTGACTTAAGTGGGGTGTGGCTATACGTTGCGAGCCAGCGTGGCAGGCCGTGTTCGATGACGGTCGGAGCGCGCGGCATGGCATGCAAAAGAGGAAGAACCGCAGCGCTTCCGGTCGCGATCCGTTTCGCGTCGTCAGTTCCCAGGGCGTGCCCGCTGTGTCGTTGGCCACTGCGTGGCGCATCCGCCGTCGAGGCCGGTCGCGCTACATCACACCAAACCGATTTCGAGGAGACAAAATGAAGTTCGATCCTGTATTGCTTGCACCGCGCATGGCGCCGATGAAAGCGGCCGGCCTGTGGCGCGACGAAACCATCGACGTCCATGTTCAGCGGGCGCTCGAGAACTGCCCGGACAAACTGGCCGTCGTCGCCTATGCCGCGGAGAAGCGCGAGCCGGTGCGGCTGAGCTACCGGGAACTCGACGCCAGGGTCGACCGCATCGCGCGCGGCCTCGTCAGCCTCGGGGTCGGCCGACAGGACGTGGTCACTTTCCAGCTCCCCAACTGCTGGGAGTTTCTCGCCCTGTGTCTGGCCTGCGCGCGGATCGGCGCGGTGGCCAATCCGGTGATGCCGATCTTCCGCCAGCACGAACTGACCTTCATGCTCAACTTCGGCGAATCCAAGGTTTTCATCGTCCCCAAGGTCTTCCGCGGCTTCGACTACGAGGCGATGGCCCGCGGGATGCGGCGCGATCTGCCGCAGCTCACCAACCTGATCGTCATCGGCGGCGAAGGCGACGAGAGTTTCGAAGCCCGCCTGCTGCGGGACGACACCCCCGCGCTCAGCGGCCCCGGCATCGGCCCCGACGATGTGCTGCTCTTGATGTACACGTCCGGAACCACCGGCGAGCCGAAGGGGGTGATGCACACCTCCAACACCTTGTTCTCCAACCTTCACGCCTACCGCGAGACGATGGAACTGGGGCCGGACGACATCATCCTCGGCGCCTCGCCGATGGCGCACCTCACCGGCTACGGCTATCTGGCCATGCTGCCGCTGATCCTCAATTCCACCACCGTGTTGCAGGACGTCTGGGAGCCCCGTCGGGCGCTGCAGATCGTGCGCGACGAAAACGTCAGCTTCAGCATGGCGTCCTCGCCTTTCGTCGCCGATCTGTGCGGCGCGGTCGAAGCGGGCGACCGCACAACTGCGCGCTTCAACAAATTCTGCTGCGCAGGTGCGCCGATTCCGCCGGTGCTCATCGAGCGCGCCCAAAAGGTGCTCGGCATGCGGCTGTGCTCCGCCTGGGGCATGACCGAGAACGGCGCGGTGACGGTGACCGAGCCGTCCCGCGCGATGGAGAAGTCCGGCGTTTCCGATGGCCGTCCGCTGCCCGGCATGGAAGTGAAGGTGGTGGACGCCAACGGCATCGATCTGCCCGGCGAGAGCGGCTCACTGTTGGTACGCGGCGCCTCCCAGTTCGGCGGCTACCTCAAGCGCCCGCAGTTCAACGCCACTTCGGCCGACGGCTGGTTCGATACCGGCGACGTGGCGACCATCGACGCCGAAGGCTATATCCGCATCACCGGGCGCTCGAAGGATGTGGTGATCCGCGGCGGGGAGAACATCCCGGTCGTCGAAATCGAAAATCTGCTCTACCAGCATCCGGCGATCGCCGTCGTTGCCGTCGTCGGCTATCCGGACAAGCGGCTCGGCGAGCGGGTCTGCGCCTTTGTGTCGCTCAAGCCGGGCGCCAGCTTCAGTTTCGAGGAAATGACCGCCTACTTCGAGCGCCTGCAGCTCACCCGGCAGTATTTCCCCGAGCGCCTCGAAATCGTCGACGACCTTCCGCGCACGCCGAGCGGCAAGCTGCAGAAGTTCAAGCTCCGCAGCGTCGCCAGGGCTTTCGGGGACGTGGACTGAACGCGCCGGGTCGAGCTGCCTTGCGGCCCGGATTGCGATGCCGGGCCGTGTCTCCATGTCCTTTCCGCTGCGCGGAATTCCCATTCGAAAGCCAAGCATGAACGAACCCGTTGTCGTAGAAATCATCGGCCAGGTTGGCCTTGTCCGCATCAACCGCCCGGAAGTGTTCAACGCGCTCAACGACGACGTGATGAACGCCCTCGGCGCGGCGCTCGACCGTTTCGAGGAGGACCAAGCGATCCGCTGCGTGGTCCTCACCGGATCGGGCAAGGCCTTCGCGGCCGGCGCCGACATCATGGCCATCCGTCCGCTGGATTACATGGATGCCTACAAGGGCAACCTCATCACCCGCAACTGGGAGCGCCTCAAAAGCTTCCGCAAGCCGGTGATCGCCGCGGTGTCGGGGCTGGCCCTGGGCGGCGGCTGCGAGCTGGCGATGATGTGCGACATCGTGTTCGCCGCCGACACCGCCCGCTTTGCGCTGCCCGAAGTCAAGCTCGCGGTCATTCCGGGGGCGGGCGGCACCCAGCGCATGCCCCGCGCGGTGGGCAAGGCCAAGGCCATGGACCTCGTCCTCACCGGTCGCACGATGGACGCCGAGGAGGCCGAACGGGCCGGTCTGGTGTCGCGCATCTTTCCGGCCGATGCCCTGCTCGACGAAGCCCTGAAAGCCGCTCGGGAGATCGCCGGCTATTCGCTGCCGGTGCTGATGATGCTGAAGGAGTCGGTCAACCGCGCCTGGGAAAGTCCGCTCGACGAAGGTCTGCTCTTCGAGCGGCGCACCCTTCACGCCACCTTCGCCCTGCGTGACCAGAAGGAAGGCATGGCCGCCTTCCTGGAAAAGCGCAAACCGGTCTTCGAGGACCGCTGAGCGCCGCCGCCCGCGCATTCCCGCTTTTTTTCGCAGCACCCACAACAACGATCCACACGATGGAGGAGCACCCATGACCACAATTTCCCGATCCCTGCGCCGGCCGGGCCTGGCTTGCCTGATCGCCAGCCTGTTCGCCGCCGCCCCGGCTTTCGCCGATAGCGAGATCGATGCCCTCAAGCGCGAGCTGGCGGAGCAGCGCCAGCTGATCCAGCAACTTCTCAAGAACCAGGAAGCGCAGAAGAAGACCGAGGTCCAGACCGCCGGGCCGGCCCGCGGGGCCGGACTGCAGATGGGTGTGCCCACCGGGCCATCCGGCACCCTGACGATCTACGGCGTCGCCGACGTGAGCGCCTCCACGGTGAACAGCGGCTATGGCCAGAAATCGACGATCGGCTCAGGCGGCATGACCTCGTCGCGCATCGGCTTCAAGGGCGAGAAGGAACTCGGCGAAGAGCTGAAGGCGGTCTATCTCATGGAAGCCGGGCTGCTCTTCGATACCGGCTCGGTCGGCGCTGGCGGCATCACCCCCGGCATCAACAACACAGGCGTGTCCAGTGGCGGCCAGACCAGCAATGGCAGCCAGATTTTCTCCCGCCAGATCTATGCGGGCCTGCAGAGCCGCTTCGGTACGCTCACCGCCGGTCGCCAGTACGCCGGCTCCTATACGTCGTCGGTGATTTCGGCGGCGATGGGGGCGGGCTTCTTCGGCTCGTCGGCGGGGCTGCTGCCGCTGATCGGCGGCATGCCGACGCGGCTCAACAACTCGCTGGTGTATGCCTCCCCGAAGGTGGCGGGTTTCTCCGGCCAGCTCACGCTGACCAGCGGCAGCGAAAACAACGTGAACATGGTCACCCCGACCGCCACCGGCTCCACGGCGATGACGACCGACAAGGCCGGCCGCGGCGGCGATCTGGCGCTGTACTACGCCGGCGGCCCGCTGAACGCCACCTTCACCACCTGGAGCCTGGATAACGCCAGCTACGCGGTGCCCGCCAGCGGCGCCCAGGAGACCGGCCTTGCCAAGCGGCGTGGTTGGCAGGTGGGCGGCAACTACAACCTGGGCTTTGCCACCCTTTACGGCAACTATGTGTATGGCCGGATCGGCGGCGGCAACTACGAGAACGTGACCGCCACCTTGTCGAAAGCCGAGGGATGGAGCCTCAGTGCGGGCGTTCCGCTGTGGGGCGGCAAGGCCTACGCGAGCTACAGCCAGCTCGACGACAAGTCCATCAAGAACCGGGATGCCACGCTCGTCGGTCTGGCTTACGCCTACAAACTGCAGGATTCGACCACGCTCTACGGCAGCTGGGGCAAGGTGCTCAACAAGGCCGGTGCCAGCTATAGCCTGACCGACGGCGGCAACCTGGTGGGCACCGTGGCCAAGCCGGGCTATGACCCGAACGGCTACATGGTGGGCGTGAACCACGTGTTCTGAGCCACGCGCTGCGGGTGGTCGGCGCTTCTGCGGGAGCGGACAAACTCGTAGCTGCGAAGTTGCGTCAGCCGCCCCACCACAAAACCCGCGCAAAGAAAAAGGCAAAGCCCGGACGAAACCGGGCTTTGTGCTGCCAAGCATGCGACGGACACAGACTCCGACCGGACCCGTCGCAATTTCCAGTGCGAGACTGGGCCTACCAGTGGGTCTCGTGATCCGGGGTGGCGGTGATCTTGTGGATGGTCAGGTCGGCGCCTTCGAATTCCTCTTCCGGGTCGAGGCGGATGCCGACGATTGTCTTGAGCAGGCCATAGACGAGGGTGCCGCCGGCCAGCGCGATGACGATGCCGCCGGCGGTGCCGATCACCTGGGCCACGACGCTCACTCCGCCAATGCCGCCCAGCGCCTGACTACCGAAAATGCCGGCGGCAATGCCGCCCCAGGCGCCGCAGAGGCCGTGCAGCGGCCATACGCCCAGCACGTCGTCGATCTTCCAGCGGTTTTGGGTGATGGTGAAGAGTCGGACGAAAAGCGCACCGGCAACGCAGCCGGTGATCAGTGCGCCGATCGGGTGCATCAGGTCGGAGCCGGCACACACCGCCACCAGGCCGGCGAGGGGGCCGTTGTGGATGAAGCCCGGGTCGTTCTTGCCGAGGATCATTGCCGCCAGCGTGCCGCCCACCATCGCCATCAGCGAGTTGAGCGCCACGAGGCCGCTGACTTTGTCCATGGTTTGCGCGGACATCACATTGAAGCCGAACCAGCCGACGGTGAGAATCCACGCGCCGAGGGCCAGGAAGGGGATATTCGAAGGCGGGTGAGCGGCCACGTTGCCGTCCTTGGTGTAGCGGCCACGGCGGGCGCCGAGGAGCAGCACCGCCGGCAGGGCGATCCAGCCGCCCACCGCGTGCACGACCACCGAGCCGGCAAAATCGTGGAACTTGGCGCCGAAAGCGGCTTCGATCCACGGCTGGATACCGAAGTTGTCGTTCCAGGCAATGCCTTCGAAGAACGGGTAGACGAAGCCCACCAGCAGGAAAGTGGCGATGCTCTGAGGGTGGAAGCGGGCGCGCTCGGCAATCCCGCCCGAGATGATCGCCGGAATGGCGGCGGCGAAGGTCAGCAGGAAGAAGAACTTCACCATCTCGTAGCCGTTCTTCTGAGCCAGCACGTCGGCGCTGGAGAAGAAGTTGGCACCGTAGGCGATGGTGTAGCCGATGAAGAAGTAGGCGATGGCCGAAACGCAGAAGTCGGTCAGGATCTTGACCAGCGCGTTGACCTGGTTCTTTTTGCGTACCGTCCCGAGTTCCAGGAAGGCAAAGCCTGCGTGCATGGCCAACACCATGATGGCACCGAGCAGCACGAAGACAACGTTACTGGCGTTATTGATTTGCTCCATTTTGGGCTCCAGAATCGAAGCGGGGCACCAAGCAGGTGCTGTGCCAGTTTTATTTTTTTGAAATACGTTTTAATTCAATTGGTTGCGAATTCTCTCCTTTGTTTTTTCGCACCAGCATCGTGCATCTGCGTGGTTTATGCACCAAAGTAATGCTTTTTGCTTCGTAGGGCGTGCTACCAGGCGTTTTCAACCGCGATCTGAGCCGGCGCCGCCAGACGGCTCAGGCGGAAGCCTCGTTCCATGAGGGCCTTGTGGGTGTCGCGCACCATTTCGGGGCTGCCGCAGATCATGATCCGCGATGCGTCGAGGCTGAGGGGAATGCCGAGGGTGGATTCCAGGCTGGCGTCCCGCACGAGTTCCGGCAGGCGTGCATGGAGCGCGCCGGCGAGCACTTCGCGGGTGGCGACCGGCTGATAGATCAGTTTGTGACCCTGTTCGGCCCACAATGGATGCTGGCGCAGGGCGGCAATCTCGTCCCGGTAGGCCAGATCCTCACCGGTGCGGGCGCAGTGGACCAGGATCAGGCGTTCGAAGCGCTGCCACGTGGTTTGGTCCTGCAGGATCGCCAGGTAGGGAGCGAGGCCGGTGCCGGTGGCGAGCATCCACAAATCGCGTCCGTCGGCGAAGCGATTGGTGGTGAAAAACCCGATGGCCTGACGCTCGATCATCAGTTCGTCCCCGACGGCCAACTTTTCAAGTTGCGAGGTGAAGGCGCCGTCGGGCACCACGATGGAGTAGAACTCCAGATAGTCGTCCCAGGTGGCCGATGCCATCGAATAGGCCCGCCACACCGGAGTACCGTTTTCCTTGAGCAGGCCGAGCCGGGCGAACTGGCCCGGCACAAACCGGAAGCCCGCCTCCCGGCTGATCCGGAACGACAGCAGGCGGGGACTCCAGCGGTGCATCCACAG
>CALMXT010000186.1 GCA_937871125.1 uncultured Zoogloea sp.
TGCTCCATCAGCACATTGATCTCATCGTCGGTGACTTGCGGCTCCTCCTTGCGGCGCGCGCCCAGCACCCGCAGGATCGCCGTGCACGATCCGGACAGGATGATCACCAGCGGATGGGTGATGCGGGCCAGGATCATCATCGGTCGCGCCATCAGCGCAGCGATGCCTTCCGGCGCCAGCAGCGCCAGCCGCTTGGGCACCAGTTCGCCGACCACCACCGAGAAATAGGTCAGTCCGACCACCGTGATCGTCAGCGCCACGGCCTTGGCGTAAGGCGTCAGCAAGGGGATTCGGCCGATCCATTCGGCCAGCGGATCGGCCACCGCCGCCTCACCGATCGCACCGTTCAGAATGCCGACCAGCGTGATTCCTACCTGGATTGTGGACAGAAAGCTCGACGGCTCCTGGTGCAAGGACAAGGCCGCCTGAGCCCCCAGACTGCCGTCGTCGGCCAGGTTCTGGAGCCGTGCCTTGCGGGACGAGACGACGGCGATCTCGGACATGGCAAAAACGCCATTCAGGAGGATCAGCAAGAGAATCAGCAATAAATCCATCGGTATGGCCACCCAGGGTCGGATACCTGTGGCCGGGGAATATCAACGGGCCGTATTGTAGCCTTCGGTCCAGGTCACGCAAAAAAAGCCGGCCCGCCCGACGGGATGCCGGACTAAAATCCGCCCGATGCTCGCTCTGCCCCCTGCGCGCCCTTCGCGCACCCTTCCCCTCGCGCTGACAATATCGCTGCTCGTCCACGCGCTTGTCCTGCTGATCCAGCTTCAGAAACCCGAGCCGCAAACCCCGCCGCAGAGCCGGCTCGAAGCCCGTCTTGCCCCGCAGGCGCCCACGCCGCCGCAAAGCGAAGTGCGTCCGCAACCGCCAAGGCCCGCCCCGAAAGCCGAACGCAAAGCCGCCCGGCCCGTGCCGAAATCCGCTCCGGCGCCGCGCATCCTTACGGCCCGCAAATCCACCGCCCCGGCGGTGAGATCCGCCGAGCCGACGCCCAAATGGAGCGTCGCCCAGAAAGAGGAGATGGACAATTTCCTCAACGAACTGGCAAGCGACGCCAAGGCCCAGCAGGCAAGACCCAAACCCGACCTTGCCGAACGTTCCCTCGCGATGGCCCGCGAGGTCGCCCGGGAGAGCGCACGAGACGCCGGCCGCCGCCACCGGGACGACCTTGCCGATCTCGTCGAACGCATTCCCAACAGCCCGCCGATCGACCCCTTCAGCCTCGAGTTCTACCTCGATTCGCTGGTCAAGAAGCTCAACCGCAGCGCCGGCTTCGTGAAGAACGACCCCCGCGCCCACGGCATCCACAGCGCCGCCATCGAAGTCCGCCTCAACCCCAACGGCTCGCTCAAGAGTTTTATCGTCGTGCGCAGCGGCGACCAGCAGGAAGAAATCGCCTTCGTAAAATCGGTCGTCGAACGTGCCGTTCCCTTCGCCGCCTTCCCGCCCGACATCACCCAATCGGCCCGCACCCTCGCCCTGATGATCTGCATCCAGCCCGCCGGCTCGGGAAGCGGCGGCTTCGGCTTCACGCGCAAACCGGAAGGCAGCCGCTGCTGACGCACCGGCGCTGAGCCGGCGGAATGACGGTTGGGAATCACGCCCAAACGGGAGTAAATTTACCCACTCCCAACCGCTCTCCCACCGCCATGACCTGCCTTCTCGCTCTCGACCAGGGCACCAGCAGCAGCCGGGCCATCGTCTTCGACCTTGCCGGGCAGGTGCTGGCCACGGCCCAGCGGGAAATCCGCCAGTCCTACCCCGAGCCCGGCTGGGTCGAACACGATGCGCTCGAAATCTGGCAAACCCAGCTCAACTGCGCCCGCCAGGCGCTCGCGGAGGCCGGCCTCACAGCCCGCGACGTCGCCGCCATCGGCATCGCCAACCAGCGCGAAACCACTGTTCTATGGGATCGGAGCAACGGCCGGGCGCTGGCGCCGGCCATCGTCTGGCAGGATCGCCGCACCGTGCCCGAATGCGAACACCTGCGCGCCGCCGGCTACGCCGGCCTGATCCACTCCCGCAGCGGACTGGAGGTCGACGCCTACTTCTCCGCAACCAAGCTCGCCTGGCTGCTCGATCGCGTACCCGACGCCCGACGCCGCGCCGAAGCCGGCGAACTGGCCTTCGGCACCATCGACAGCTGGCTTGTCTGGCAACTCACCGGCGGACGCCACCACGTCACCGACGTCAGCAACGCCTCGCGCACCATGCTCTTCGACATCCACCGCCAATGCTGGGACGCCGATCTGCTCGCGCTCTTCCGCATTCCCGCCGCGGTGCTGCCGGAAGTCGTCGCCACCAGCGGCGTGCTCGGAGAAACCGCGCCGGAATTGTTTGGTGCCGCCATCCCCATCGGCGGGCTGGCCGGCGATCAGCAAGCCGCCACCTTTGGCCAAGCCTGCCTTGCCCCGGGCAGCGCCAAAAACACCTACGGCACCGGTTGCTTTCTCATGCTCAACACCGGTGCCCAACCCGTCGCCTCCCGCCACCGCCTGCTCACCACGCTCGGCTGGCGGATCGGCGACCCACCCGGCGCGCGCACCGACTACATGCTCGAAGGCAGCGTATTCATCGGTGGCGCGCTGGTCCAATGGCTGCGCGACGGCCTCGGCCTCATCGAACGCGCGGCCGACATCGAAGCCCTCGCCGGCTCGGTGTCCGACAGCAACGGCGCGGTGCTGGTGCCCGCCTTCGCCGGCCTCGGCGCGCCCTATTGGGACGGCTACGCCCGCGGCATTCTGGTCGGTCTCACCCGCGGCGTGACCCGCGCCCACATCGCCCGCGCCGCCCTCGACGCCATCGCCCTCCAAACTGTCGACCTCGTCGACGCCATGAACAAGGACGGCGCCGGCCCTCTCACCGAGCTTCGGGTAGATGGCGCCGCCGCACGCAACAACCTGTTGATGCAAATCCAGGCCGACCTCCTCGGCGTACCGGTGATCCGCCCCCGCCAGACCGAAACCACCGCCCTCGGCGCCGCTTACTTTGCCGGTCTGGCCGTCGGCGTGTGGAACACCCCGGAAGAGCTGGCCGCACACTGGCAGACCGAACGCATCTTCACGCCGGCCCGCTCCGCCGACTGGCGCCTCGCCCACCTCCACGAATGGCACCGCGCCGTCGAACGCGCCCGCGGCTGGGCCGCCCGGTGAGACGCAGCGTCCTGATCGACCGCCTGCGCGGCGCTTCCCGTTGGGACGTGCTGATCGTCGGCGGCGGCGCCACCGGCCTCGGCTGTGCGGTCGATGCGGCCGCCCGCGGTCACGCCACCCTGCTCCTCGAAGCCCATGACTTCGCCAAAGGCACCAGCTCCCGCTCCACCAAGTTGATCCACGGCGGCGTGCGTTACCTGGCCCAGGGACGCATCGGTCTGGTCCGCGAAGCGCTGGCCGAACGCTCGACCCTCCTCGCCAACGCGCCGCATCTGGTCCATCCCCAAGGCTTCGTGGTGCCGGTGTACCGCCAGTGGGATCGGCTCCTGCTCGGCCTCGGCCTCACCGCCTACGACTGGCTGGCCGGCCGGCACAGCCTGGGTGCCAGCCGGCTGCTGTCGCCGACCGAAACCGTGGCGGCCCTGCCCACCGTGCGCCGCCACGGCCTCGTCGGCGGCATCGCCTACATGGACGCCCGCTTCGACGACGCCCGACTGGCCGTCACCCTGATGCGCACCTTGTTCGACCACGGCGGGCTGGCGCTCAACTACCTGCCGGTCAAGGCGCTGCGCCATCACCAAGGCATCGTGAGCGGCGCCGTCGCCCAGGATGCGGAAAGCGGCGAAAGCTTCGCCATCGAAGCGGGCGTGGTGATCAACGCCGCCGGCGTATGGGCCGACTACATCCGCCGCCTCGACGCCGCCACCGCGCCCGCCCAGCTCGCGCCCAGCCAAGGCGCGCACCTGGTCGTCGAGCGGGACTTCCTGCCCGGCGATGCCGCCTTGCTGATCCCCAAAACCAGCGACGGTCGCGTGCTCTTCATCATCCCGTGGCAAGGCAAGGTGCTGCTCGGCACCACCGACACACCACGTCGCGAAACCCCGCTGGAGCCGCGTCCGCTGGACGCCGAGATCGACTTCATCCTCGACACCGCCGCCCGCTATCTGACCCGTGCCCCGACCCGCGCCGACGTGTGCAGCGCCTTCGCCGGCCTGCGCCCGCTGATCGGCTCGGGTCGGGGCAGCGCCACTTCCAGCCTGTCGCGGGAACACCTCATCCAGGTATCGAACAGCGGCCTCGTGTCGGTGGCCGGCGGTAAATGGACCACCTACCGGCGCATGGCCGAGGAGATCGTCGACCGTGCCGAAACGGTCGGCGGCTTGCCGGCGCGGGCCTGCCCGACCGCCGGGCTGCGCCTGCATGGCAGCCCGCCCGATGGAACCGACGATGTGTTCGGCACCGATCGACCCGCCGTCGATGCGCTGCCCGGCGCCGGCGTCCGTCTGCATCCGGCGCTCACCCTCACCGAGGCCGAAGTCCGCTACGCCGCACGCTTCGAACTGGCCCGCAGCGTGGAAGACGTCCTCGCCCGTCGCTGCCGGGCGCTGTTTGTCAGCGCGTCCGCCGCTGGCGAAGCCGCCCCGGCAGTCGCCCGCGTCCTCGCCGAAGAGCTCGGCTGGACCGGACAACGGGCGGCGGAAAGCACCGAAGCCTTCCGCCGGGTGGCGGAAGGCTTCGTGACAAACTGAAATCCGACGCGGCGGCGAACGGCGCCGCCCCGGCAGATCACGCCGTTTCGGCGATCCGTTTGGCGATGTGCTCCAGCGCCTCTTCAACCTGGTCGATCAGAATCAGGCACAAGTCGCCCGGCTGAAGTTTCGCCAGCGCCGTGTCGATGGCCAGGAATTCGCCACGGATCTCGCAGATATCCTTGGTGCGTGGCGCGCCCACCAGACCTTGCTGAAGCAGCGCCAGCACTTCGCCGTCGGCACGGCCGCGCTGGCATTCGTCCTGATAAAGCACCACGCTGTCGAAAACCTTGCCGAGAATGCGGGTCTGCTCGCGAAGATCCTCGTCGCGACGGTCGCCGGCACCGCTGATGACCACCGAACGCTGCCGGGCCGGCATGCTCTCGACCGCCTGAACCAGCGCCAGGATCGCGTCCGGATTGTGTCCGTAGTCGGCGATCAGGGTCGCGCCCTTGTAGTCGAAGAGGTTGAAGCGCCCCGGCGCCGTCGCCGCATCGTTGACGAAGGTCGCCACGCCCTTGCGGATCGTGTCCGGCGCCAGCCCCAGCGCCCAGGCGGCCGCGATGGACGCCATGGCGTTCTCCACCTGGAAGGAGATCGTACCGTTGCGGGTGATCGGAATGCCGGCCAGCGGCACCCGGAAGGCTTCCACCCCCTTGAACGCGACGATGTCGGTCCCGTCGACAAAAACCACCGGCCGCCCCTGCACCCGATGGGTCGTGAGGACGTGATTGTTCTTGTCGGCCGCGAAGAACAGCACCGCACCGGGGCAGGCACTCGCCATCTTGACGACCATTGGATCGGCGGCGTTGAGCACGGCGGTGCCGTGATGCGCCACGTTCTGCACGATGACCCGCTTGACCACCGCCAGATCCTCGACGGTGCTGATGTAGGACAAGCCGAGGTGGTCGCCCATGCCGATGTTGGTCACCACCGCCAC
>CALMXT010000187.1 GCA_937871125.1 uncultured Zoogloea sp.
AGAAGCGGTAGGCGGAGTCTTCATCGGTCTTGTTGAACTTGCCGCCGGCGTGGAGACGGGTGAATACCACCTCCACCGTCGAGACGCCTTCGACGGGGTGGATTTCCACCGGAATGCCGCGTCCGTCGTCGGTGACGCTGACCGAGCCGTCGAGGTGCAGGGTGACGCCGATCTTCTTGCAGAAGCCGGCCATCGCTTCGTCGGCGGCGTTGTCGATGACTTCCTGGATGACGTGAAGCGGGTGTTCGGTGCGGGTGTACATCCCCGGCCGCTGCTTGACCGGTTCGAGGCCTTTGAGGACGGTGATGGAGTCGGCGTTGTAGGTTTTTTGCGACATTGCTTGAAGCTGGAATCCGAGTGGGTTTTGAAGCGCTGCGGACTATACCGCTTGGGCCGGCTTGGGGCGAGAAGCTTGAGGCTCCGGAGGGCGGACTCAGCGGAGCAGGCTGCTGCGGCCGGCATTGTCGGCGGTGTGGCGGGCAATGCGTTCGAGGAGTTGGTCGGCGGCCCGGCTGCCGGGGCTGTCGCCCACCGGGCGGCGCCAGGCCAGATGCACGGTGGACGGCTCGCCGGGCAGTGTGAAGATGGCCATCGCCAGCGGGCATTGGGCGATGTTGAGCGGGTTTTCGCGGGCCAGCTGCCAGGCGATGCGGGCGCTGCAGAAGTGCAGCACTTCGGCTTCGGCATAGATCGGCGCGGGCTGGTCGAGGGCCGGGCCGGTGCGGGCGAGCATGTCGCCGAAGCGGCTGGGCGGCGCAGGGATCAGGCCTTCGCCCTCGATGGCGTCCACCAGGGCTTCGCGGGCGTCGGCATAGCGGCCGGGGGCGATGGCGATCTGACGGATGTCGTCGGCCTGGGCCGGGGCAAGGTTGGCCAGGAGGGCGACGGCAAGGACGACACGGCGCAGCATCGGAAACTCCGGACAGGGGCTAGAGGTGCGGACGATAGCACCGGACGGCGGCGGGGATGCGGTGGACAAAAAATCGGCGCCCAAAAAACAAGGCGCCGGAAGGAGGGAGAAACACAGTGGAACGCGGTTGCCGCGACCGGTCGGGACCGGCCGCTGGAGGCGATCAGAAGAACAGGATCGCGCCGCCCGAGATGGTGCGGTTCTTCTGTTCGAGATCGGACATGGAAGCGGTGATCTTTTCCTGGTTGAATTCGCCGACGAGGGTCACGAACTTGTTGAGGCTGTGATAGACGCCGAGGGTGTAGGCCCTGTTCTTGCGGTCTTCGCCGATGCCGAGCACGCCGTCCTTGTCCTTGTTCTGACCGAAGTTGATGCCGAACTTGGTCTTGTTGTAGGTGTAGGTGCCCTGCATGAAGTAGCCGCTGGAGGCGGTCTTGTTGCCGAGGCCGTCGCTGCCGCCGAAGAACTGGGCGCCCACCGTGGATAGGCCGAGACCCTTGGCGGTGAAGGCGTAGAGCACGCCGTCGAAGCCGTTGGCACCGGCCTTGGCGCCGATTTCATAGCCGTTGGCGGTGAAGGTCTTGTCCGGGTTGGCGCCGGTGCCGTCGCAGGTGGAGCCCTTCGAGCAGCTGGTGCTCTGGCTCACCAGGCCGCCCCAGACCTTGCCGGGGAGGGCGCCCTTCCAGTCGTAATCCACCTTGGCCTGGAAGCCGGGGGTCTTGGTCTGGTCGCCGGCGAAGGAGCTCGGCTGGAAGATGCCGGCCGCGGCCTGCAGGCCGTTGAAGTTCGGCGTGGTGTAGGTGATCTGGGCCTGGAAGCCGGTGTACATGTAGCCGTGGCCGATCATGCCGAAGGTGGTGTTGAAGGGGATGCCGGCGTTGCTGGTGCCGCCGACGCCCAGCAGCGTCATGTCGGAAAGGATGATGTTCTGGCCGAACAGGCCGATGTCGCGACCGAACTTGATGGTGCCCCAGTCGTTGTTGCCGAACTGGAAGTACACGTTGCGCACGTCGATCTGGCTGTAGGGGCTGGTGGCGCCCGGAACGGCGCCGGCGCCGGTGCCGACGGTGGAGGGCAGGCCGACCACCGAGGACGAATCGTTGATGCCGGGGGCGAAGCTGAAGTGGGCCTTGATGTCCTGGTCGGCCTGCTTGGTGGTGACGACGAAGTTGATCCAGCCCGGCAGGAGGCCGTTGGTCAGCGCGCTGTTCTGGGTCTTGGTCGTGCTCTGGATGCCGCCGGTGGTGGTCTTGGTTTCCGATTCGCGGTTCACATAGAAACCGTTGATCGTGCCGTTGATGTCGAGGGTGACGTCGTTCTGGGTGAAGCTCACGGCTTCGGCGCCGCCGGTGGCAGCGGCGAGGCAGGCGAGGGCAACGGATTGGGCCAGCAGGGATTTCTTCATGATGATTGTCTCCGGTATTTTTTGATTGATGTCACCAGCGATGCGCGCGCACTCCGGCACGCTGCTTCGCTCCTCCCGTGGTCGCGTTCTTGCGCGTCGTTCTGCAGAGAACCGCTTCTTGAAACACGCCGTTACGGAGCAAACATCCTTCTGCGAGGGCTGTGCCAGGCCTGCCGGAACGGCTTCGAAGGCCCGTTCGGTCTAATTAAGTGGCTGTTTTGTATGGGTGTTATTATTTTTGACGAATTTCGCGGGAGGTTTTTCGAAGCGATGGAACTGTCTACAAAATGGACAGGTGCTTCTGCCGCGACTCGTGGGCTGATGCAGTTCGTAGCAGGACGTGGAGCATGCTGCGACACAGCATGGCTTGGCCTCCGGGGCTGGTAAAATCCCGTTCCAGCATTTATTTCTTCGGGCCGACTGCGCCCTTCAAGCCATGGATTTCCGCTCCAAACTGGCTGCCGCCTGGCAGCGTCACGATTCTCTGCTGTGCGTCGGGCTGGACCCGGACGTCGCGCGTATTCCGGCCCATCTGAAGACCCGGCCCGATGCGGTACTGGCGTTCTGCAAGGGCATCGTCGATGCCACCGCCGATCTCGCCTGCGCCTTCAAGCCGCAGATTGCCTATTTCGCCGCGGCCCGCGCCGAAGACCAACTGCAGGATCTCATCGTCTATATTCATGAGAACTACCCGGCGGTGCCGGTGGTGCTCGACGCGAAGCGCGGCGACATCGGCGCGACTGCCCAGCAGTACGCGCGCGAGGCCTTCGAGCGTTACGAGGCCGACGCGCTGACGGTGAATCCCTACATGGGTTTCGATTCGGTCGAGCCTTATCTGGAGTTTTCCGACCGGGGTCTGATCGTGCTGTGCCGAACTTCCAATCCCGGCGGCTCCGACCTTCAGAACCTCACCGTCGAAGGCGGCCGCAAGCTCTACCAGCATGTGGCCGAACTGGTCGCCGGGAAGTGGAACATCCACGGACAGAATGCCTTGGTGGTGGGAGCGACCTTCCCGCAAGAACTCGCCGACGTGCGGGCCATCGTCGGCGATCTGCCCTTGCTGGTGCCGGGGATCGGCGCCCAGGGCGGCGACGTGGAGGCTACGGTGAAGGCCGGCCGCACTGCTGCGGGCAGCGGTCTGATGATCTCGTCGTCCCGTGCCATTCTTTATGCCGGCAAGGGCGAAGACTTCGCCGCCAAGGCCCGCGAAGTGGCGTTGGCGACCCGGAACGAGGTCAATATTTACCGGGCTTGATTGTTGCTTCTAAAAATCCGCCTAACAGAAAACTGGCGGTGCTGCATTGCCGCATAGTACGATTGTAAAGGCGCTGCATGCCCGGTTCGATGTCAGCTTTCACGAAACGGTCATCCGTCGCCGGATGGCCCGCAATTCCATTTTCATTTCAAAGCAGTGTTTTCAGGGGCGTCCATGGTCAGGCTAAGGTTTTCCGTCGAATTGAATTATGACGTGGCGCCGCCGGGCTGCGACTTCATCTTCAACATCCACGCTGCCCACACTCGTCATCAGCGGGTGGTGACCGAAATGATGGAGCTGGGGCAGTTCCTCATGCCGCAGGTTCATACCGACGCAGCCACCGGCAACCGCTACATGCGTCTCAAGGCCGAGCCCGGCCGGCTGCGGCTGCGTTACAGCGCGACGGTCGAGTTGATGCACTATATTGGTGCTCCGGCGTTCATTCCCGAAGTGCCGGTGGCCCGTTTGCCGGCCGATGTCCTGACTTATCTCTACCCGAGCCGCTACTGTCAGTCCGACCGGCTCTACGACGTCGCCAACAAGGAATTCGGCCACCTGCCGCATGGCTACGGCCGCGTGCTGGCGGTCTGCGACTGGGTCGCGAATCATGTCCAGTTCAAGTCGGCAACGACCAACGCCAGTACGTCGGCGCTCGACACGCTCACCGAGAGAGTCGGTGTGTGCCGCGATTTCGCCCACCTGATGATCGCCCTTTGCCGGGCGCTGAACATTCCGGCGCGTTTTGTAACCGGCATCGACTATGGTGCCGATCCGGCCCTCGGTCCGAGCGATTTCCATGCTTACGTCGAGGCATTCCTCGGCGACCGTTGGTATCTCTTCGATCCGTCGGCCACTGCGATTCCGATGGGATTGATGCGTTTCGGCGTGGGGCGGGACGCTGCCGACGTGTCTTTTGCGACGATCTTCGGCAGCGTGCGGGCCGAGCCGCCGAAGATCGTGATCGAAGCGGCAGCCGACGCTTTTTCGGGCGCCGAATTGCCGCGTCGCCGACCGGACGCTCTTTCCACCGACGACGGCTCGGCGGTGCTCATCGGTGCGCGCCTGGCGCCACTTGCCTGAACGCCCGTATCCAGACTTTGAACCATTTCATCAGGAGATTCCCATGAGCACCATCGAGAATATTGCCGCCCGGCACGGCTTCAGCGCCGACGCCGGCCGCGCCGCTTACGCAGCCCTTCAAGCCGGCGGTTTCAGCCAAGCCCAGTTCAGCCACCCGGAACTGGGCGGCATGGGGCAGTGGATGAGCGGCGGCATGATGATGATCGGCGACATGTTCAACGAGGGGCTCAAGTGGCGGGTCGGTGCGCTGCTTACCGAGCTTTCCCAGCATCGTGAGCCGCAGCCGGCATTTGCGCCGCAGGGCAACACCTGGGGCTTCAGCCAGTCGGCCAACTGGTGGCCGGACGAACTCGGTTCGCCGTCCAGTTCCGGCAGCCAGAACGATATGGCCTACGCCTGGTTCCCCAATGCCGGCAAGCTGCTGGTCAAGCTGTCCGGCGATGTCTTCTCGTTCGACACCGGCAACCTGTCGATCTACGGCGTGCAGCAGCAACAAGGCGGCGGAATCGGCTCGGTGGTGTTGAACACCTCCAACGGACCGATGAGTCTGCTGGGCCTCAACCGGGCCTGAGCGATGCGTCCGGCTGGCTATCTGTGCCAGCTGATGCAGCGGTTGTTGGCCGGCAGGGCGACGTCTTCGTCGAAACGAAAGCCGATGGCGCGGGCGAGGGCGTCCACGGCTTCGAAATCGCGGATGCCGCGCTTCGGATCGTCGGCCTTGAGTTGGGCGTCGAAGGCCGCATTGCTGGGGCTGGTGAACTGTCCGGCGTAGTTGAACGGGCCGTAGATCGTCAGGCGGGCATCCTCCGTGAGGCTGCCCGGCAGCGTGGCAAAAAAGGCTTCCACTTCCGCCCAGCCCATGATGTGCAGGGTGTTGGCGGTGAATATCGCGTCGAAACGCGTTTCGGGCCAGGGGCCGGTCACGTCGAGTTGTAGCGGCGCTGGCGTGTTGCTGAGTGCGGCCTCGGCGAGCCACAGGCGGATGCCCGGCAGCCACTCGGGCCGGTCGCTGGTCTGCCAGACGAGGTGAGGCAGGGCCGCGGCAAAATGCACTGCGTGCTGGCCCGTGCCGGAACCCACTTCGAGCACCCGTCGGCGGTCGGCAAATTGCCGGCGCAATACTTCCAGGATCGGATTGCGGTTGCGCTCGCAGGCGGGCGACCAGGGCTTGTCGGGAACAAATTCCATTCTCATCTCTCAGGATTGCGGTGAATCGACGCCGAGCAGCCGCAGGAGGCTTTCGGCAAAGGCTTCTCGCGCGGGCTGACGGCTGCGGGCCCGATGCCAGACCATCAGCGTGGTGACCTTGGCGACTTCGGGCGGTAGCGGATGCACCCGCAGCGCGGGCTGGGCCATGCCCGTCCCGGCCCGCTCCGGGCCGAGGATGGCCCGTGGCACCAGACTGACCCCCATTCCTGCCGCAACGCAGCCGAGGATGCCTTCGAAGGTTCCGAAGGTGCTGCTGCGGGCTACCGGCACGCCTTCGCGCCACAGCCAGTCGAGGAGGCGCTGGCGGTAGCTGCAGCCTTCGCGGAAGGTGATCAGTTCGACCGGGCCGCGGCGGGCCAGATCGGTGCTGGTTTCGATCGGCGCCCAGTCGGCGGCGCTGATCAGCACCAGATCTTCGACGACCACCGGAAGCTGTTCCAGGTCGGGATGGACGACCGGGCCGGCGACGAGGGCTGCGTCGAGTTGATGGTTCAGCACGTCCTGCACGAGCCCTGCGGTATGCGAGGTGGTCAGGCGCAATTCGACCCGGGGATGGCGGCGGCGGAAATCGGCGATCGCCGACGGCAGACGCGTTGCCGCGGTGGTTTCCATCGAGCCCAGGCGCAGCACGCCTTGCGGTGCGTTGGTGTTGCGCACCGCGTCGCGGGCTTCGTCGGCGAGGCTCAGCAGGCGGTCGGCATAGCTGTCCAGCAGCGTGCCGGCCGGGGTGATGACGAGACGCCGGTTGATGCGGTCGAAAAGCGGCGTGCCGAGCTTCTCTTCCAGCAGGCGCAGGCGCGTGGTGACGTTGGATTGCACCGTGTTCAGGCGCTGAGCGGCGCGGGTGACACTGCCTTCTTCGACGATGGCGCGAAACAGGCGCAGGTCGGACAGATCCATGGTCGATCTTTTTTTGTGATGATCTGGATTCCATTAAATCATTTTTAATGGAGCTTTGTCCCGCGTAGGCTTCATGCTTCCAGTTCCCGATTCCCGGATGCCCGTCATGGACCACGCTTCCCGCGCCTCATTCCGCGCTGCTTCAAATCGCATTTTGCGCAGTCCGCCGGCCATCGCCGCCGCCGGGCTGCTGTCCTTGCTGCTGGCGATGGGAATCGGGCGTTTCGCCTTCACGGCGCTGCTGCCGCAGATGCGCGACGAAGGTCTGCTCGATATCGGCAGCGGCGGCTTGCTGGCGGCGATGAATTATCTCGGCTATCTCGCCGGCGCGTTATGGGCGGCCTTCAGCCGGAATGCCGATGCCCGCCAACGTCTGCTTGGCGGTTTGCTGGCAAGCGTGGCGACTACTTTTGCGATGGGTTTCGAGCCGGGTTTTGCGGTGTGGTGCATGCTGCGTTTCGTATCCGGCTTGGCAAGCGCCGCGGTCTATGTCTACGCCACCGGCATCGTGCTGCGCAGCCTCGCGGAGCTCGGCGCTGCGGGCTGGAGCGCGTTGCATTACATGGGTGTGGGGTCGGGCATCGTGGTTTCGGCGCTGGTGGCCCAGGCGATGGCCGGCGGCGGCGGGGCGCTTCCGGGCTGGCGGACCTTGGGATGGCTGGCCGGTGCCGCCGCATTGCTCGTCGCTTGGGTGCTGCTGCCGTTGGGGCGCCACGGGCCCACGTCGAAGCCGGTGGCCGGTGCGCTGCCGGCTGCGCCGCCGCCTCTGGGCTGGCTGGCAGCGGCTTATGGATTGGCCGGTTTCGGTTATATCGTCAATGCAACTTTCCTGCCGCTGCTGCTGCGCGGCCAGTCCGGCACGGCCGGGGCGGCGCTGACCGGCTGGCTGTTGGTGGGCCTGGCGGCCTTGCCGGCGACGGCTTTTTGGGTGCGCTTGTCTTTTCGGCAAGGCGTCTATCCGGTGCTGATTGCCGCGACCCTCGTGCAGGCTGTCGGTGTGGCGCTGCCGGTGCTGGTGGATGGCGTGCCTGCGGCGATGGCGGGTGCGGTGCTGCTTGGCGGCACTTTCATGGGCATCGCCGGCCTCTCCCAGTGGTTGGCGCGGGTGCCCGATCCGCAGGCCACCGCGCGGCGGATCGGTTTCATCACCGCCTGCTACGGCGTCGGGCAGATTGTCGGGCCGTTGCTGGTGGC
>CALMXT010000188.1 GCA_937871125.1 uncultured Zoogloea sp.
GGCGTGGTCACGGCAGCTTCACCTGCAGCGCGTCGGGCCAGTCGCGTTTGGCGTTGAGGCGCAGATGGGCCATGCCGGGCAGGCCGGTCTTGACCTGTTCGGGGTATTTCTTGAGCAGTTCCGGATCGATGCGCGCCTTCACGCGGAACACCATCTTCTGACGCTCGCTCTGGGTTTCCACCGTTTTGGGCGTGAACTGGGCGACGCTGGCCACATACGAAACCTGGGCCGGAATCACGAACTGTCGCGCCGCGTCGAGCACGATGCGCACTTCGCTGCCCAGCGCCACGCGTCCGGCCGCCATTTCGGGCAGGAAGAAGGTCATGTACACGTCGCCGATATCCACCAGACTGACCACTTTGCCGCCGCCGCCGACCACTTCGCCGGGCTGCACTACGCGGTATTGCACCCGGCCGGCCCGGGGCGCCTTGAGCACGCCGTCTTCCAGCTCGGTCTGGAGGCGCGCGACCACCGCGTTGGCGGCGTCGATGCCGGCTTCGGTCTGTTCGACCTGGGCCTGGGTGGCGCCGATGGCGGCCTTGCTGGCGGTGATCTGGGCCTGGGCGACGGCCACGTTGGCTGCGGCATTGCTGGCCCGGGCGGCGTCTTCGTCGGCTTGCTGGGCGGAGGTGGCGCGGTCGGCGAGCAGCGCCTTGGAGCGGGCGCTGGTGCGCTTGGCCACTTCGAGTTCGGTGTGACGCTGGGTCAGCACGGCCTCGGCCATCGCCGCGTCGGCCTTGCGCTGGGCGACCTGGGCCAGCGCAGTCTGCCTGGCGCTGCGGGCATTGGCCACCTGAGCCTTGGCCTGGGCGAGCTGGGCTTCGATGGAGCGGGTGTCCATGCGCGCGATGACGTCGCCGGCCTTCACGAAGTCGCCTTCGTTGACGAGGATTTCGGCAACGCGTCCGGCCGTCTTGGCCGCCACGTCCACTTCGGTGGCTTCGATGCGGCCGTTGCCCTGCACGAAGGCGCCGTCGTCGGCTGCCGGCCGGACGAATTCCCAGGCGAGGGCCGCTGCGGCGAGGAGCGCCACGACAATCGCGCCGCGGCTCAGCCAGGTTTTTTGTTCGGGTTTCATCGTGGTTCCTTTGGCTTGGCCTTGTGCTCAGCCGGGCTGGCTGCCGCCCAGCGCCTTGTAGAGATTGACGGTGCTGCTCATGTGGGCCCGGCGCAACTGCACCAGCGCCTGTTCGGCGGAGAACAGGGCGCGCTGGGCGTCGAGCACGTCCAGGTAACTGCTCACTCCGCGCTCGAAGCGCAGGGACGCCAGCCGGGCGCGGTCCGACTCGGTGGCGACCAGAGCCTGTTGCTCGCGCACCTGCACAGCCAGCCATTCGCGGGCGGCGAGGGCGTCGGCGACTTCCCGGAAGGCGGTCTGGATCGTGGTTTCGTAGTCGGCGACGGCCACCTGCTTGCGTGCTTCGGCCAGTTCCAGGTTGGCGCGGGTGCGGCCGCCGTCGAACAAGGGCATCCGCAGCACCGGCGTGAAACTCCAACTGCTGCTGCCGCCGCGGAACAGGCCGTCCAGCTCGGCGCTGGCGGTGCCGCCGAAGCCGGTCAGCGTGATGTTGGGCAGAAACGCCGCGCGGGCGGCATGGATGTTGGCCTGACTCGCGGCGAGGCGTCGTTCGGCGGCGCGGATGTCGGGTCGGCGGGTGAGCAGTTCGGAAGGCAGGCCCGGCGGCAGTGCGGCCTCGAGCCCCTGACCGGCCAGCGGCGCGGGCGCCATTGGCGGCGGCAGGGCGTGGCCCACGAGTTGCTGCAGCAGGGCGTCGTTCTGGGCGCGCTGGCGTTCGAGGGCGGCGAGTTCGCTGCGGGTGGTGAGCAGCAGGCTCTCGACCTGACGAACTTCGAGGTCGGAACTGCTGCCGACTTCGGCACGGCGCCGCATGATGCGGAAGGATTCCTCGCGGGTGGCGAGCGCCCGCTGGGCCAGCACGATGCGTTCGTCCAACTCGCGGGCCAGCAGGTGGGTGTTGGCAACCTGGGCGATCAGTCCCAGTTCGAATGCCCGCCGGGCCTCGTCGCTGGCCAGAAACTGGGCCAGTGCGGCGTCGTTGAGGCTGCGTACCCGGCCCCAGAAATCGATTTCGTAGGCGATGAGGTTGGCCCCGACCGAGTATTGCCCGCCGATCTTGTCCCGACCGGTGACCGACAGGTCGGCCGGCGTGCGCGAGCGCATTCCGTTGACGCCGAGGCTGAGGCCGGGGCGGTTGCCCGCCTGCTGGATGTCGTAGAGCGCGCGGACTTCGCCGACGCGGGCGACGGCGAGCTTGAGATCGCGGTTGTTGGCCAGTGCGGCGTCGATCAGCGCGCGCAGGTGAGGGTCGGCAAAGAGTGTTCGCCACTCGGGAGCGACCGAGACCGGCGCTTCCTGAGCGGCACCGGGGTAATGGGCCGGAATGACCGCTTCAGGCGAATGGCCGGGCGGAGGCGTCGCACAGCCGGCGAGCCCGACAACCATGCACCACAAGACACGTCGACCGATCGGGACGAATTTCACGATGACTCCTTGCCACTCGGCGGGCGATAAGCCGGCCGTCTTTGTATTTTGGGTATTTCAACACTTGTTGGAAAACGCATCAAGGGCGAAGTTTGGCTTCATGGGCTCGACTTGGATCGGGTTTGATCGAGGTCAATAAATTTCAACGTTTGTTGGATTGCTTCGCGGGCAAGGCTGGAGTTATCGTCATTCACCGTGCGCGTTTAGGCACATTTTTACAGTGAAGGATTCGGCTCCATGTCCGTTCCGGAATTCCTCCGCAATCCCGGCCGCCCGCGCGGCAACGAATCCGATTGCCGCGCCCGCCTGCTCGCGGCGGCGATGGCGGCCTTTTCGGCGGGCGGCTACGAAGGGGCCAGTCTGCGCGCGATTGCGCTGGCGGCGGGCTGCGACGTGTCGATGGTGGCCCACTATTTCGGCTCCAAGGCCGAACTCTGGCTGACGATCATCGACGAGGCGGCAAAGCACATGCAGGCCAGTCACGAGAGCGTCGCCGACCGGCTTTACGACCCCGCGGCGCCGATCGAGCAACGGGTTCGCCGCGGAATCGAATTCCTCTTCGACAACATCGCGGCCAATCCCGGGCTGGCCAGTCTGGTGCTGCGCGAGGCGGGCAGCGAGGGCGAGCGCGCGGACTGCGTCGAGACGCGCTTGATCCGGCCCAATCTGGCTTTCTATCGGCCCCTTTGGGAGGAGGCCATGCGCGCCGGCATTTTTGGCCAGGCGGATGTGGTGGTGGCGCATGCCGCACTGATCGGCGCGATCTCCATGCTTGTTTCGTCGCGGCATTCGATTTCCCGGCTGGCGGGGGAGGAGATGGATGTCGGACGCTTGCGGGAGGCGTTTTGTCGGGGGGTGATCGGGCGCGGCGCCGGCCAAGCGGAGCCGCCGCCTACGTCCCCTTGAACGGCAGCCGCTCCGACAGCTCGTCCAGATAGGCTTCCATCCCGCCTCGCTCCTCGGCCAGAAAATGCGCCACCGCATCGCGGAAGCGCGGGTCGGCGATCCAGTGGGCGGAGCGGGTGCGCACCGGTTCCAGCCCGCGCGAAAGCTTGTGCTCGCCCTGGGCGCCGCCTTCGAAGCGGGCGAGGCCGGTGCGGATCGCGTAATCGATGGCCTGGTAATAGCAGGCTTCGAAGTGCAGGCA
>CALMXT010000189.1 GCA_937871125.1 uncultured Zoogloea sp.
ATCGCGTTTCGGAAGGTACCGTTGGCAGTGAATATAATTTACGGATAAGTTCTTAACCGAACTTAACCTCGCCGGCCCGTACAATCCGGGGCTTGGAACCGCCGATTGAGGCATGGGGCCTCAATTCCGGCGCGGAGGTAGGCATGAAGGCAGATGTTCCCCGTTTCGGGCTGCTGGCAGTGGCCGTCACCCTGCTCAGCGCCTGCGCCCAGTGGCCGCTGCCACTTGTCGGGCCGGATTACACGTCGCCCGACCTTACGCTGCCGTCCCGTTGGACGGCCCCTGCGGAGAATCGTGCTACGGCGGACATTGCCCGTTGGTGGCGACAGCTGGGCGACCCTCGGCTCGACGCTCTGATCGACGCGGCTTTGGCCGGAAGTCTCGATCTGCGCCTTGCCGAGGCCCGTTTGCGCCAGGCGCGGGCCAGCCGCGACCAGGCGGTGGGTGGGCTTTTTCCGTCGGTCACAGGGTCCGCCGGCGCAACCCGCAGCAGGAGTGCGGCCAATATCGGCGCCTTGCCGGCCCGCACGACCTACGACGCCGGTTTCGACGCGGCTTGGGAAATCGACATTTTCGGCGGCACCCGGCGCGGTATCGAGGCGGCGACGGCCGATCAGGCGGCGGTCGCGGCCGATCTGGACAAGGTCCGTGTTTCCCTCGTCGCCGAAGTGGCGCGCAATTACATCGATCTTCTTTCATATAGACGTCGGCTGAGCATCGCCCGCGACAATCTGGCGAGTCAGAGCGAAACCCTGCAGATTGTGGCCTGGCGCTATCAGGCCGGCCTCGCGGCGAGCACCGATGTGGAGCAGGCGCGCACCAGTCGAGAGCAGACCCGTGCCGGCATCCCCGATCTGGAAGTGGGGCAGGTCGCGGCTGAAAACCGGCTCGCCGTACTACTGGGCAGCAGCCCCGGAAGCCTGCGCGTCATGCTTGCCGGGGACCGTCCGTTTCCGCCCGTGCCGGCGTCGGTGGGGGCGGGCATTCCGGCCGACATACTGGCCCGCCGTCCCGATCTGGTGGCGGCCGAGCGCACGCTCGCCGCGGAGACGGCGCGGGTCGGGCAAAGGCTGGCGCAACGCTTTCCGAGCCTGAACCTGGGTGCCTCCTTCGGCTGGCAGGCCTACAGTCTTGCGGCGCTTGGCGGTGGCGGCAGTCTGGCGCGGTCATTGAGCGGATCGCTGGCGGCCACGCTGTTCGACGGTGGCCGGTTGAAGAGCGCGGTGGCCATCCAGAGTGCGGTGCAGGAGCAGGCGCTGATTGCCTACCGGAGTGGTGTGCTGGCAGCGTTGGAAGAGGTTGAAAACGCACTGGCCGCCTATGCCGCCGACCGCGAGCGGGTCGAGGCACGGCAGGCGGCGGCCGAGGCGGCCCGCAATGCGGCGCAACTATCCCGCAATCTGTATCAGTCCGGGCTCGCGGATTTTCAGAAAGTGCTTGAAACCGAGCGAACCCGGCTGAGTGCCGAAGACAACCTTGCAATCGCCGAGGCCACCATGCGCTCCGATCTGATCAAGCTCTACAAAGCTTTGGGCGGCGGCTGGGAGGCGGGCGCCGTACAAGAAATCTCGAAGGACACGGCATCATGAAAGACGCTGCACACGATTCGCCGGATGCGCTGCTCGGCGTTTTGAATTCCGCCCCCAAGGGCGCGCTGCGAGGCCACAAAGGGCGTTGGCTGCTGGCTGGTGCGGGGGGCGTGCTGGCCCTTGCGGTCATCGGGTGGCTGGTTTTTTCCGGTGACGACGATTCCGGCGGTCGCTACGTCGCCGAGGCGGCGCAAACCGGCAATCTCGTGGTGACGGTTTCGGCGAGCGGAACCTTGCAGCCGACCAAGTCGGTGGACGTGGGGAGCGAGCAGTCCGGCACCTTGGCCAGCGTACTGGTGCAGGAAAACGATCTGGTGAAGAAGGGCCAGTTGCTGGCCCAGATCGATCCCGCCAAGTTGAAGGATGCCGTCGCCAAATCGAAGGCAGCGCTGGCGGCGGCCGAGGCTTCGGTGGCCCAGGCGCAGGCGACGGTCGCGGAAGCGAAAGCCTCGCTGGGCCGCATGCGTCAGGTGGCGCAACTGTCCGGCGGCAAGGTGCCGGCCAAGACCGAGTTGGAAACGGCCGAAGCCGGCGTATTGCGGGCCGTTGCCAACGAAGCGGCGGCGCGGGCCTCGGTGACGCAGGCGCAGGCGGTGCTCAAGACGGACGAAACCAATCTGGCCAAAGGGACGATCCGCTCGCCGGTCGACGGCGTGGTGCTGACGCGCAAGGTCGAGCCGGGGCAGACGGTGGTGGCGGCGATGACCATTCCGGTGCTGTTCACGTTGGCCGAAGACCTCGCCAGGATGGAGTTGCAGATCAAGGTGGATGAAGCCGACGTGGGCACGGTGCGGATCGGTCAGCCGGCCAGCTTCACGGTGGCGGCGTGGCCGGGGCGCAATTTTCCGGCCACCATTCAGCGCGTCGGCCTGGGCTCGACGATCACTGACAACGTGGTGACTTACAAGACGGTGCTGACCGTGGCCAACGACGATCTGGCGCTGCGGCCGGGCATGACGGCCACGGCGTCCATCGTCACCGCGAACCGTGAGAATGTGCTGCTGGTGCCCAATGCCGCGTTGCGCTTCGCGCCGCCCCAGGCCGAAGCGTCGAAGCCGGGAGGCGGCATTGTCGCCGGCCTGCTGCCGCGGCCGCCGAGCGGGCCGAAAGCGCGGCCCGCGGTCAATCGCGCCGGTGCGTCCCAGGTCTGGGTGCTCGACAACAACGTGCCGCGGGCGGTGGCGGTAAAAACGGGCGTGAGCAATGGCAGGCTCACCGAGATCGTCGGCGGCGAACTGAAGGCCGGCATGGCGGTGATCACCGACTATCGGGAAGCGAAGAAATGAGCCTTGCGGGTACGCCGGCACTGATCGAACTCTCCGGCATCGTCAAAACCTATGGTACCGGTCCGGCGGCCTTTCAGGCGCTACGGGGTGTCGACCTGCGCATCGAGGAGGGCGAGTTCATCGCGGTGATGGGGCCGAGCGGCTCCGGCAAATCGACGGCGATGAACATCGTCGGTTGTCTGGATGTGCCGACTGCCGGCCAATACCTGTTTCGCGGGGTGCATGTCGAGCGCCTTGAACGCAACCAGCGGGCTTTGCTGCGCCGGCATTGTCTGGGCTTCGTGTTCCAGGGTTTCAATCTGCTGGCGCGCACTTCGGCCCAGGAAAACGTCGAGCTGCCGCTCCTTTACCGGGGTGAAGAGGCCACCGCCCGCCATGCCGCGGCGCGGGCGGCGCTGGCCCGGGTCGGCCTGAGCGGCTGGGAGACGCACACCCCGGGCGAGCTTTCCGGCGGTCAGCAGCAGCGCGTCGCCATTGCCCGGGCTATCGTCACCAATCCGCTGGTACTGCTGGCCGACGAGCCGACCGGCAACCTCGACAGCACGCGCAGCCACGAAATCATGGAGTTGCTGGCCGCCCTGAACCGGGAGCAGGGGATTACCGTGATCATGGTGACCCACGAGCCCGACATGGCGTGCTACGCCCGCCGCATCGTGCATTTTGTGGATGGCATGGTGGCGCGCGATGAAATTCGGGAGAGCGCGACATGCTCCTGAGCGCTCTGCTACTGGCGCTGCGCGAGATCCGCCGCAATCTGATGCGCTCATTTTTGACGGTGCTCGGCATCGTCATCGGGGTGGCTGCGGTGATCACCATGGTGACCCTCGGCAACGGGGCGACGCGGATGGTCTCGGACCAGATTTCCAGCCTTGGCAGCAATCTGCTCATGCTGCGTCCCGGCCAGCGCCTTGGGCCGGGGCGCGACAGCGCCGGCTCGCCCAATTTCCGCAAAGCCGACGTGGAGGCGATCCGCACCCAGGTGGGCAGTCTGCAGGTGGTGGCGCCCACGGTCAGCCGTTCGGTGACGCTGGTGGCCGGCAACAACAATTGGTCATCCTCGATCAACGGCACGACCAACGACTATCTCATCGCCGGTAACTGGAAGTTGGCTGCAGGCCGGGAGTTTCTCGACGACGAGGAGCGCGCCGGCAAGGCCGTGTGCATCATCGGCGAGACGGTGAGGAAGGAGCTTTTCGATAACCGCAACCCCCTCGGCGACGAAATCCGCGTCAAGACCTTCAGTTGCCAGGTGGTCGGCCTGCTGGCCTCGAAAGGACAGGGCGCGATGGGCATGGACCAGGACGATCTGGTGCTGATGCCCCTCAACACCGTGCAGCGCCGACTCGCCGGCAATCAGGATATTTCCGGAATGATGATCGCGCTGCAGAACGGTGCGGACACGCCGACGGTCATGGCGCAGATTCGCGCGCTGTTGCGCGAGCGGCGCAAGCTTGCCGAAAACGAGGCCGACAACTTCAATGTCATGGATACCCGGCAGATCGCCGAAACCCTTTCCGGCACCATCCGCACCATGACCGGCCTGCTGGGTGCGGTGGCGGCAGTGAGCCTGCTGGTGGGTGGCATCGGCATCATGAACATCATGCTGGTGTCGGTCACCGAGCGGACGCGGGAGATCGGCATCCGCCTTGCCATCGGCGCCCTGGAGAGCGAGGTGTTGCTGCAGTTTCTGATAGAAGCGGTCGTACTCTCGGCTTTTGGCGGGCTGGTCGGCATCGTGCTGGCCTTTTTCACCTGCGTCGGACTGGCTGCGCTGATGCACATGCCGTTCCTGTTCAGTCCGAGCATCAACTTGTTGTCCTTCTTCTTTTCCGCGGCCATCGGCGTCGTCTTCGGCTATATGCCGGCCCGTCGCGCCGCGCAACTCGATCCCATCGACGCCCTCCGGCACGAGTGAGCCACGGCGGTCGGGCGTCTGCCCGACCTGACGCCACCGTGTCGGGCGAGGGCCACGCCTTCATTCCGTTGCCGACTTTCTCCCAAGCCTGACGGGCTTGCGGGCAGTGCTCGCACGTCGTGACGAAGGGCGCGGCCCTTGGCGACGTGACGAAAGTCCCAATTCCGCCGTTTATAGGAAAATTCCCTACAGGCGTATTGGAAATGTTTAAAAATATAAAAACAATAATTTCAATAAAATATCGACAGCAATTCTCGAGCGGCCAATCCGCCGCCAGACACCGCGCAAGACGAAGCTGCAGCCAGCTCCGTTCTTGAGCCCGCTTGAAGAAGGAGAGCACGATGATCCGCACCCCCGGCGAGTTGTATCGATTTACAGGCTTCGACGTGCCAGCCCGTGGGGCCGATCCGGCTTTCCAGCTCGATGCGCTGCAGCGTCGTGTCGATCAGGAATGCCGTGAAAAGACCGCTGCGCTGGCTCGCGAGAACCAGTTGACGCGTGAGATTCAGGCGCTGCGCGGCGAACGGGACCGCGCCCTCCGCGCCCTCGAGGAGGCGCACCTGAACACCTTGCATCGCCTCGCACGGGCCGCGGAGCAGAAAGACGGGGAGGCTGGCCAGCACATGCGACGGATCGGTCTTTTCTCGGGACTGATCGCCGAGGCGCTGGGTTACCCGGAGGCCTATTGCGAACTGCTCTACAAGGCCGCCCAACTTCACGATATCGGCAAGATCGGCATCCATGAAAGCATCCTGCGCAAACCGGGTCCGCTTACCACCGACGAATGGAAGCTGATGCGCGAACATCCGCGCATCGGGGCGGGCATTCTGTCGGGGTCCGATCTTCCGGTGCTCCAGCTGGCCGCCGAAATCTCCCTTTCCCACCACGAACACTTCAGCGGCGCCGGCTATCCGTTGGGCAGCGCCGGCATCGCCATTCCGCTCTCCGGGCGGATCGTCGGGCTGGCGGATTTCTTCGACGCCTTGACGATGGATCGCTGCTACCGCAAGGCGCTGCCCGACGACGAAGTCTTGGCGATGATTCGCGAACGGCGGGGCCAGCAGTTCGATCCGCGGATTGTCGATGCCTTCATGCGCATCGCCGACCAGATCGTTCTGGCGCGGGATTCGATCAATGAAGTGGAAGCCATCTGCGACTTGCCGGACATCCACGGAGACTGGTGGATGGCCTTTTGAGCGGCGGGCGCATGGGCGTCCGAAGATGGATCAATCCTGCGTATCGAGGATGCGCGCAACGAAGCCGGACACGGCTTCTATGACCGCTTCGGGTTGATCCTTGTGGGGCGAGTGACGGCAGTCGGCCAGCTTGACCAAGTCGACGTCCCGAACCTGACGGGCGATGCGGTCGATCTGGTCCATCGTCCCGTACTCGTCGTCCTCACCCTGGATGGCCATGACCGGGCAGGCGATGGTCGGGAGGTATTCCTCTATATTCCAGTCGCGGAACGCCGGGTTGAGCCAGATACCTTGCCATGCACGGAACACTGATTCGACGTTTTGGTGGTAGCGGCCCAGGCGGGCCGGAAGGTCGGTGCTGTCGTACACTTCGACGGCTCGGCGGATACCGGCGAGAGTCAATTCCTCGACCAGCACATGGGGCGCCATCAGCACGATGCCGGACAGCGGGCGGGTCGTGCCGCCAGCGTTGATCAGTGCGATCGAGCCGCCATCGCTGTGTCCGAAGAGGAAAGGGCGCTCCAGCTCGAGCGCGTCCAGCACTGCCGGAAGCGTCTTAAGGGCTTCGTCGTGCATGTAGCGGGGCGTGCGGGCCTGGGTCCCGAGTTGTGTCGAGCGACCGTAGCCGTATCGCGAGAACACCACCGCCTCGCAGCCGGTCGCATCGGCCACCCGCTGCGGAAAATCCCGCCACATCGATATGGAGCCGAGCCCTTCGTGGAGAAACACCACCGCCGGTGCGCCAGGGCGGGGATGGGCCGAAACAAGGCGCACGAATTCGAGTTCGGTATCGAGGATGCGCAGGGTTTTCATTGAAGCTCCAGGCGGATTCGTTGTTCGAACCCGGATTATCCAGAAAACTCTGCGCCAACTGTCTTAGGGAAAGCCCGGTTCAAGCCGTTTTGGCGGTGTGTTCCGTCAAAATGCAACGCAGGGCTTTCAATTTTTGTCGGAATGTATATAATCTCTGGCTTCACTTAGCGCCCGTAGCTCAGTTGGATAGAGTACTTGGCTACGAACCAAGGGGTCGTGGGT
>CALMXT010000190.1 GCA_937871125.1 uncultured Zoogloea sp.
CCGCCCGCGTCAGCCCTTCTTGCCCACCAGCACGACCCCGGCCACCACCAGCGCGCCGCCGAGGAGCTGGAACAGGCCTATCGGCTCGGCAAGGATCATCCAGCCAAGGAAGATCGTGATCACCGGGCCGAGGGTGCCGATCAGCGACACAGGGCCCGCACCGAGGCGGCGGATCGCCTCCGAGATCATCCACACCGGCAGCACCGTCGAGAACAACGCCATCGCCACCGCCAGAAACATCACCGGCGCCGGCTGGATCAGCAGCCCCAGCGGGCGGGTGGCGGCGAAGTGGATGAGGCACAGCACGCACGCCGCGGTGCTGGCCCAGGCGGTCACGCGTGCCGCCCCGAGGCGTCCGACCGCCTGCCCGTTCCCCATCAGGTAGAGGGCGTAGGAGAAGGCGCTGGCGAACACCAGCGCGCCGCCCACCCATACGCTGCGGCCGACGCCGGCCTGCAGGTCGTGGGTGACCGCCAGCGCAATGCCGGCGTAGCACAGGGCGATGCAGC
The DNA here is from genome assembly GCA_937871125.1 of uncultured Zoogloea sp. GTDB lineage: Bacteria > Pseudomonadota > Gammaproteobacteria > Burkholderiales > Rhodocyclaceae > Zoogloea. The sequence goes on from CALMXT010000190.1 coordinate 510, forward strand.
CGATGGCGCGCAAGGTGATCGGCTTGCCGAGAAAAATTGCCGACAGCACCACCACGAGCGTCGGGTAAGCAAACAGGATGAGCCGCTCAAGGGCGGCCGAGATGTACTGCAAGCCGAGAAAATCCAGGTAGCTCGACAGGTAGTAGCCGGCAAAGCCGAGCCCCAGCATCAGCGCGATATCGCGACCGCTCAAGGGCACGGGCTCGCGACGGCGGCGGTCTGCCCAGCCGAGGGCGACGAAGAAGGGCAGCGCCATGCCCATGCGCAGGGCCAGCAAGGTGATGGCATCCACGCCATAGGGATAGGCCAGCTTGATGAGGATGGCCTTGAACGAGAAGCCCACCGCGCCAAGAACGGCGAGGAGAAACCCGAAGCGGCTGCCGGGATGTTGAGTCATGAAAAGGTGTCGCGCAGCGAAAGCAAGCCGGCGAGTGTAGCGCGCCGGCTTGCCACCGACGATCAGGAATTCACCTGAGCCGCCGACACCGGGAGCAAACCCTTCCCGCTTATCCGCCGGCTTCGCGAATCCACTCCGCCACGCTGGCAGGCGCCGGGATGCGCCCCGACGACACCAGCTTGCCGTTGATCACGAGGCCCGGTGTCTTGAGAACGTCATAGGCCAGAATGGCCTGGACGTCGGTCACCTTTTCGATCTTTGCCTCCGCGCCCAGCTGCGCCACGGCTTCGCGGGCGATCTCCTCGAGCTTGCGACAGTTGGCGCAACCGGGGCCGAGAACCTTGATTTCCAGCATGATCAGACTCCTCCATCTGCAAGGGAACGGCGGCTCGCCAGCGCCAGGAGCGCCGCCAGCCCACCGATGAAAACCAGCAGCCACAGGGCGATCTGCCACAGCGGCATGCCGTCGATCCAAACCCCATAGGTCAGACCGGCAGCGGCGCTGAAGAGCGCCACCAAACCCACATAGGCCGCCGTCTTGGCGCGGCCGACGATGGCCGAAATGATCAGGATGCTCTGCAGCGACAACTCCGGATCGGACATCAAGTAAGCCAGCAGCGGACCGCGGTGCATGCCCAGGTCGAGGAACATGCGGGCAATCGGCACTTCGACGAGGGTCGGGAAATACATGAACACGCCGAATGCCACGCCGGCCAGATTGCCCACCAGCGTATTGCTGCCCGCCACTGCCTCGATCCATTCGGGGCGGACCACCACCCGCGCCATTCCAACGATGAACACCCCCACCACCAACAACGGAAAGATCTGCTTCACGAACTTCCAGGTTTCCCACAGCCAGTCCTGCAGTTCTTCCGGCGTCAGGCGCCGCCAGGCGATGAAGTGAATCGCCGCGAGGCTCGCCGCCACGCCGAAGAACTTGCCGGTGATGCCGATGGAGAGCGACCCCTGGACAGGCCTGATTGCCAGTGCGGCGAACAACAGCGTCGCCCACACCAGCGCAAGGGTCGCGCGGGTCCAGCCATTCACGCCATCCTGGATGTTCTCGAGCCCACGCCACGCAGACACGCCGATGGCCGCCAGCAACAGGATCAGCACCGCACCCTGCACCGAGACGCCCTCCTCGCCCTTGGACGCATCGAAAGGCACCAGACGGTCGAGACCGGCCTGCCAGTCGCCGGCCTGGGCGAGCGGCAAGTCGACGTGCAGCCACGTCCCGGTGAGCACCCCGAGCTTGAGCGTGCCGGCCAGCAGCAACGCCACCCACAGGCCCAGGAATACCAGCGGCACGCGCCCCATGCCCGTCCCCCGATCGGCGAACAGACCGTCGGTTGCCAGATCGTGGGCCACGTCGTCGGCGCGGAACAGCAGCGCCATGATCAGCCCGATGCCGATACCGAAAATCAACGACAGGAAGAAACGCGCCGCCGCCAGATCGACCCCAATCACGCCGCCGGTATACACCAGCGCCAGGATGTTGGCCGCCGGCGCAAAGAACAGAAAGGTGATCGCCGGCCCCAGCCCGGCGCCCTTTTTGTAGATGCCGGCAAACAGAGGAACGATGGTGCAGGAGCACACCGCCAGGAGCGATCCCGCCGCGGCGGCGGCCGGGTAGGACACCGCCTTGCTGGAGTTGCGTCCGAGAAAGCGGGTGACGGTTTCTTTGGGGATCAACGCCGACATCGCCCCGGCGATGAAAAACGCCGGCAGCAGACACAGCAGGACGTGGGCGGCAAGATAAGCGGCGAGGTTGCCCGCACCGCCGTAAAGCACAGGCAACAGCCAGGAAGACAGGACATCCACGGCGCACAACCTTTCAAAGCGGGCCCGAAAGCACTGCTTCCAGTTTAGTCCGTGCGACAACCGGCGCTTTGATCTGACGCAGGGTCGGCGGACTCCCGCGTCCCGCCGGAAAGACTCAGTGCTTGTGCTCGCTCATCGGTGCGGCCGAGGCCGTCAGATCGCGGACTTCGGCCTTGACCTCGACGGTTTCGACCTTTTTGTCCTTGCCCTCGACCTTCAATGTGATCGGCACGATTTCCCCCTTGGCGAGGGGCTTCTTCAGATCGATCAGCATCACGTGATAGCTGCCGGGCTTGAGCTCCAGGGGCTCGCCGGGTTTGAGTTCGAGACGCGGCACCGCCCGCATCTTCATCACGTTGTCGGCCATGACCATCTCGTGGATTTCGACGATGTTCGCTGCCGGGCTGGCCGCGCCGACGAGGCTCACGCCGCCCTTGCTGCTCAGTTGCATGAAGGCGCCGGTGGCCTTCTGGCTGGCCACCGTGCCGCGCACCCACGGGTGGGTCACTTCCAGATCGGCGGCAAGGGCGCCGCCGGCCGCCACGCCCGTCAACATGCCGGCCAATGCCAGTGCGGAAAGTTTGATCGATACGTTCATAGCCATCTCCTTGAGTTTGGACGCGGCAGCTTAACGCGGCTGCGGGCTCCGCGCCCGACCCCGCGCCGGTGCTGCGACCATTTGCCGCAGGCTGCGGCCTTACGTCCGCTTACAAGAGCGGGAGCGCGCTGCGGGCACTTTCCGGAGGTGCGCCGGATCGAAGTCTTCGCCACCGCCCACCACGGAGAACGTGTCCATGTTCAAGAAACTCACTGCCCTCTACACGCTGGTCCGCAACGATGCCCGCATCCTGTGGTACGCCCTGCGCCATCCGGCCCGACCGGCGTGGCTGGTTCCGGCGGTGGCGCTGCTCGGTCTTTACGCGCTATCGCCCATCGACCTGATTCCCGACTTCGTGCCGGCGATCGGCATCGTGGATGACCTTGTGCTGATTCCGCTGGTTATGGCCTGGCTGGTCGGCCGCCTGCCGCCGGAACTGAAACAGGCCCACGCCGACGACGCCCGCACCATCGACGTGAGCGGCCGCCCGTGAAGCCCGCGACGCTCAGTTCCAGCTGACCGTGGCCGCCAGCAGGTAGCCGGCGCCATACACCGTCTTGATGAGCTTGGCGTACTGGGGATTTTCCTCGAAGCGCCGGCGCAGCCGCGAAATACGCAAATCGATGCTGCGATCCAGCGCCGACACGTCGCGACCGTCGAGCAACTGCTCGCGGGTGAGGATGTGATTGGGGTGAGCGAGCAGCACGCTGAGCAGTTGGGCCTCTGCGGTGCTGAGGGTTTCGGACTGGCCGCCGGGGCTGGTCAGGGTGTTGCTTCCCGGCTCGAAGCGCCAGCCGGCAAATTCGGCCACGCGCAGGCTCGGATCGGCGGGCAGCTGCACCGGCCCCGGATAGCGGCGCAGGATGCTGCGCACGCGGGCGATCAGTTCCCGCGGCTCGAAGGGTTTGACGACATAGTCGTCGGCCCCCAGTTCCAGACCCATCACGCGGTCGTGGGTGTCGCCGCGACCGGTGACGACCAGCAGGCCGCACGCGTGCTTGCCGCGCATCTGCTGCAATACCACCATGCCGTCCATGTCGGGCAGGCCGAGATCGAGGATCACCAGATCCGGCACCTGGTGGCGCAGGCCGTGGAAGAAGGCTTCGGCAGTGCGGAACGACTCGGCGCGAAAGCCGAACTTTTCCAGCGTGGCAGCGATCAGGCGGGCGATGGACGCCTCGTCTTCGACGACGTAAATGAGTTGGGGTTTGCGGGTCTGGGCCATGAGGACGGTTAGCTTGGCTCAAGCCGCGAGCGGACGCAAGGCTGCCAGCAGTTTGTCGCGGGAGAACGGCTTGGAGAGCAGCGGCAGATCGGGGTCGCCGTCCAACTCGTCGCCAGACTCCGCGAAACCGCTCATCAGCACCACCGGCAGCTCCGGCCGGAAGCGCCTCACGAAGCGCGCCAGCGCCCGCCCATCCATCACGCCGGGCATCACCACATCGGAAATCACCAGCGCGATGGCCGGAATGTTCTCGACCATGTCGGCCGCCTCGGCGCCGTTTTCCGCCTCGACCACCGCACAGCCCAACTCGGCCAACTGCATCCGCACCACCGTGCGCACGTCGGCGTCATCCTCGGCGAGCAGCACCAGCTTGCCGGCCAGATCGGCCTCGTCCACCGCTCCTTCGACCGGCAGTTCCGGCGGCCGATCGGCCTCGGCAACGCTCGGCAGCAGCAGCGCCACCGTCGTTCCGCGCGCCTGCCGGCTGCGAATGCGCACACCGCCGCCCGACTGTTTGATAAAGCCATACACCATCGACATGCCGAGCCCGCTCCCCGTGCCGAACTGCTTGGTGGTGAAGAACGGTTCGAAGACCCGCGCCAGGGTGCTCCCGTCCATCCCCATGCCATTGTCGCTGACGGCAATCTGCACGTAGTCGCCGGGCGGCACTTCAAGGTCGGCGGCGGCGGCCAGATTGAGGTGTTCAAGGGACGACTCGATGCGCAGTTCGCCGCCATTGGGCATCGCATCGCGGGCGTTGAGCGCGAGGTTGAGCAGCGCGTTCTCGAGCGGATGGGCATCCACCAGCGCCACCAGGCAAGGTTCGCGGCTGGCGGTGCTGACCGCGATGGTGCCGGGCAGGGACCGGCGGATCAGCTTGGACATGCCGAGGATCAGCTCGTTGACCTCCACCGGTTTGGGTTCCAGCGGCTGGCGACGGGCAAAACCAAGCAGCCGGCGGATCAGTTCGGCGCCCCGGTTGGCGGCGTGCATGGCCGGCTCGACGAAGTTTTCGGTGAGCGGATCGTCGGGATGGTTTTCCTTGAGGGCCACCAGATTGCCGATCACCACCGTCAGCATGTTGTTGAAATCGTGGGCAAGGCCGCCGGTGAGCTGGCCGATGGCTTCCATTTTCTGCGCCTGCGCCAGCGCCGCCAGCGTGCGCCGCGATTCGGTGACATCCACCGAATGCACGTAGCATCCGAGCACCGTGCCATCCGGCCCGATGTCGGGCACCAGGGTGCTGCGCGCCTGGGCCGGCATGCCGTCGCGACCGGTGAGGGTGTATTCGTACTCCACCCGCTCGCCGGCCAGCGCGCGGGTGACCCACGGTTCGACGATGGCAAACACTTCCCGACCGATCACCTCGCGGATCTGCCGCCCTTCGACATCGCTGGCCAGCCAGCCGAACCATTCGGCATAGCCCTTGTTGGCGTAACGGTAGCTCCAGTCGCGGTCGAAGTAAGCGACGGCGGCGGGGATCGCATCGGAAATCTCGCGCAGACGCTTCTCGCTGCGCCGCAAGGCGCAGGTGATGGCCTTGTTGTCCTCGATCGCGGCCGTCAATTCGGCATTGGCGCGGGTCAGCGCCTCGGTGCGGGAGCGGATGTGCGCCTCCAGCTCGGCCCGGTGGCGGGCACTCTTGGCCTGCCCCTGGCGCTGGCCGGTGACGTCGGTATAGACGGTGATGAAACCCTGGTGGGGGAGCGGAAAGCCACGGATCGACAGGATCTGCCCGTTGGGACGCACCCGTTCGGTGATATGGGTTTGAAAGTCCCGTGCCCGCGCAACCCGCTCGGCAACCTGCTGCTCCACCTCGCCGGGACCGTAGTCGCCGCGCTCCGCGTTGTAGCGGATGAAGGTCTCGAAACTCACCCCCGGCCGGGCCAGGGATTCCGGGAAATCGAGCAGCTGCAGGAAGGTCTTGTTCCACGCCACCAGATGCAGGTCGGCATCGAAGACGGTGACGCCCTGATCGAGCAGATCGAGCCCAGCGCTCAGCATCTCCCGGTAGCGCCGGTCGAAGGACGCACGCTCCGCCTCGTCCACCTTGTCTGCCTCAGCCGCCGGCTGAAATCCACCCACATCCTGCCCGCTCATCGCTACTCCGGTTTCATCGCTTGTCTTTCGATAATAGCCAGCAGCCGGCCCACGCCAAGCACCAGACATGATTGAGTACAATTTCACGAAATTTCCGACAAGTTTGTCTGCGAATCTTGCCCTCGATCCCCGGCAATCCGTCACGCGCCGGGGTTTCGGCCGCCCGGCCAGGACATCGAGCACAAGAACGGAGACAAGTTCGCATGAAAATTCTCGTACCCATCAAACGGGTCGTTGATTACAACGTCAAGATCCGCGTCAAAGCAGACCAGAGCGGTGTAGATCTGGCCAACGTGAAGATGGCCATGAACCCCTTCGACGAAATCGCCGTCGAAGAAGCCATGCGCCTCAAGGAAGCCGGCATTGCCACCGAAGTGATCGCCGTATCCGCCGGTGTTGCCCAGTGTCAGGAAACCCTGCGCACCGCCATGGCCATCGGCGCCGACCGGGGCATCCTCATCGAATCCGACGTCGACCTCCAGCCCCTGGCCGTCGCCAAGCTGCTCAAGGCGGTCGTTGCCAAGGAACAACCCCAGCTGGTGATCCTCGGCAAGCAGGCCATCGACGACGACTCCAACCAGACCGGCCAGATGCTCGCCGCCCTCCTCGGCTGGCCCCAGGCTACGTTCGCTTCCAAGGTTGAAGTGGGCGCCGAGCGCGTCACCGTGACCCGCGAGATCGACGGCGGCCTCGAAACCCTGGCGCTGCCGCTGCCGGC
>CALMXT010000191.1 GCA_937871125.1 uncultured Zoogloea sp.
AGTGCGCCCGTAGCTCAGTTGGATAGAGTACTTGGCTACGAACCAAGGGGTCGTGGGTTCGAATCCTGCCGGGCGCGCCAGCAAAAAAAGGACATCCAGTCGGATGTCCTTTTTTTGTTAACGCTGATCGGGATGCCGCACCGGACGCATTCGTGGTGCGTCCGGTGCGGCCGGTATCGATCAGTTTTCGAAGGGCTTCGGGCGAGGCGTAGCGTCGGCGGACGGCGGCAGCTGCGGCAGCGCAAAGCTCGGCTGCTTGCCGGTCAGGGTGCGCAGGAAGGCGACGATGCTGGCGTTCTCGTCGGCGGTGAATTTCTTGCCCAGTTGCAGCCGGCCCATCGTGTCGACGGCTTCGGGAAGGGTTGCGGCGGCGCCGTCGTGGAAGTACGGATAGGTCAGTTCGACGTTGCGCAGGGTTGGCACCTTGAAGTTGAAGCGGTCGGCTTCCTTGCCGGTGACGCCGACACGGCCTTCGGCGGGGCTGCTCGCCTTGTATTCCGCTACGACGCCCATTTTCTGGAAGGAATTGCCACCGACCGCCGGGCCGTTGTGGCAGGCCACGCAGCCGCTGTCCTTGAACAGTTTGTAGCCGGCGAGTTCCTGGGCGTTGAGGGCCTTCTTGTCGCCCTTCAGCCATTTGTCGAAGCGTGAATCGGGGGTGACGAGGGTGTCCTCGAATGCGGCGATGGCCTGGGTAATGCGGTCGATGTTCACTTCCGGCGAGCCAAACGCCTTCTGAAAAGCGCTCACGTAGCCCGGGATGGTCTTCAGGGTGTCCACTGCGTGTACGTGGGAAAACGCCATTTCACCGGGGTTGGCGATGGGGCCGCCCGCCTGTTCCTTGAGATCCTTGGCACGGCCGTCCCAGAACTGGGCCAGGTTGAAACGGGAGTTCAGCACGGTGGGGGAGTTGATCGGACCTTTCTGCCAGCCGTGGCCGATGGAACTCTTCAGGTTGTCCGAGCCGCCCATCGACAGGTTGTGACAGGAGTTGCACGAGATGAATCCCGATTTGGACAGACGCGGATCGAAGAACAGCATCTTGCCGAGTTCGACGGTGGCGGGGTTGCCTGGCTTGGCTGCGGGCAAGGGTTGAATGGGCTCGGCGGAGGGGGTGGCTTGCCCGGTGGACGACAGGCTCAGCAGCACGGCCAGCGCGGTGGCCGAAAGAAGGGGGAATCGCGACTTCGACATGGAAAACTCCCTGGGAGGTGGATGGAAATGCCGTTGCGAGCCGGACCGGATCGCCGACCGGGCTCTCGTGAAATGCTTAAGGAATATATCCCCGGTATTTTGAGCGCAATTTATTAAGGGGGGCTTAAGCAAACTCGATAAGTCGTTTCGCTGGACGAAGCGTCGCTCCGCGGGAGGCCTCATCCGGGATTTGATGCGGGTCAATCACTCCAATTTTGAGAATGATTATCATTAATAAAAATGGAGGTCGAAGAATTGAATTCCCGTCTGCGCCGATTGGCGATCTGTAGCTTTGGATTCTTTGCGTCGGTGGCCCGCGCTGATCCGGAGATCATGGTTCATGAGGCCGATCTGGCCGATCGCGGCCAAGTGGTGGCGACACTGCACGCGAACCACACCTTGCGTGGCAGCAAGATCGGTAACGACGGTGCCTGGCCCGTGCATCGGCTGACCTATCTGATGGCCGAATTCGCCACCGGACTGGCGCCGGGATGGGAGGCGGGGGTGCATCTGCCGGTGATGCGCGGGGGCGTGGATGGCGAGACTTCAAACAGCGGCGCCTGGGGGGCGTCGGCGATCATGTTCCGCTTGAAGCACATCCGGCATGCGGGTAGCGGCTGGTTCTACGGTTTCAACGGGGAATACGACGTCAATGCCGGGCGCTATCTGAGCGATCCGCGTAGTGCCGAGTTTCGCGGCATTGTCGGCTTCGATGGCGAGACCGTTCGCGTGACCGCCAACCCTCATCTAATTTGGGGTTGGGGCCATTCCGGCAGAAGTGGTTCCCCCGATCTGAACCTCGATCTGAAAGCGCTCTACAAGGTTTCGCAACGCTTTGCCTGGGGCGCGGAAGCCTACACCGACGGAGGGCGGATCGATCGCCTGCGGCCTGGCGAGGGCGACCGGACGCTTTACCTCGTGAGCGAATTCCAAACCCGCCTGGGCGCGCTTCATTTTGGCGTCGGGCAGGGCTTCAAGAACACGCCGGAGCGCTATCTGCTCAAGGGCGTGTGGTCGGCGAGTTTCTGAGGCCGTTTATGGCTGCGGTGGAGGCGTGATGTAATCGGCGGTGGCGCGATCTCACTCATCGAATGAAAACATGGATTTTCCACATTTTTTTCGGCTGAATACGCTTGCCCGGCGCCTGTCCGTGGCAGCAGGACTGCTTCTTCTCGCGTGGCTTTGCGTCGGAACGGGCGCGATCGACGGTCGCCTGTTCCTTAAATTTGCGCTGGCCGGTACGGTCGTCCTGTTGATCCATCGATGGTGGGTCGCTTGGCGAGTGCGCCGCAGGGCCGAGCGTCTGGCGCAGTTTGCGTTTCCTCCCGGATTGCTCAGGAAAGTTCGGAAAACCTATCCCCATCTGGACGAACGACAGGCGCAAATGGTCATTGAGGGATTGCGCAGCTATTTCCGCATCGCCCAGATCGCCGGAGGACGCCTGGTGGCAATGCCCAGTCAGGCGGTGGATGTGGCGTGGCACGAGTTCATCCTGTTCACCCGTGGCTATCGGGTGTTCTGCCATGAGGCGATCGGACATTTTCTGCATCACACGCCGGCCGAGCACATGGCGTCGCCGGCGGTTGCCGGCGAAGGTCTGAAGCGGGCATGGTCTTTGGCGTGCCGGAACGAGGGAATCGATCCGAAGAAGCCGACTCGTCTGCCGCAGTTGTTCGCCCTCGATGCCTTGCTGGCGATTCCCGACGGTTTCCGCTACGAACTCGACTGTCGGCTGGCCGATGGAACGTCGAGCAGCGCCGGCGCCTACTGCGCGTCGGACATCGGTTGCGGATCGTCGGGAGGCTGCGCAGGTGGCGGCAGCGACGCGGACGGTGGCGACGGTGGGGCTAGTGGCGACGGTGGCGGGGGCTGCGGAGGAGGTTGCGGCGGCGGGGATTGAGTCCGCCGCCGGCGACGCTTTACAGAAAGCGATCCAGCATTTTCTTGCTCTGGGCATCCAGCGCGTAGCGGTCGCGGATCAGGAAATTGATACCGCGGCTGTCGGCGATGAGCAGCGCCGGGCGGACGAGGCGACGGATGTCTTCCTCGCCCTTGAGCACCATCGTGGTCGGGCCGCGGTCAGTGTCGATTTCCCAGGTGCTGGGCGTGGCAAAGCTCGACACCGAGCGAATGCGTTCGATGACGGGCATGAACTCGCGACTGGCGAGATCTTCTTCGAGCAGGCGGCGGGGTTCGGGCGGGAGGTCGGCGATGCGTGCGACCCAGGCGACTTCCTCGCCTTCGCCATTGATGAGTCCGATGCCTTCGCTGGGGGCGGCAATCGGAAAGGAGCGCACCGGGCTCACCGGGTGGCGGACGCCGTCTGCGGCGACGAAGATGAGTTGGCCGAAGGAATTGCGTTCGAGCGTGATGGCGGTTGCGGACATGGTTTCAGACATGGCGTGACCCTCAGGCGTTGGCGTGTTCGCGGTGGAAGGGCACGCGCGGCGGCTCTTTCCCGTCGCCGTCGTCAAGCTTGCGGGACTGGGCTTCGTAGAGGCGGAAATAGGCGCCCTGTTTTTCCATCAGCGCATCGTGGTTGCCGATTTCGACGATCTGGCCGCGGTCCAGCACGACCAGCCGGTCGGCCTTGCGCAGGGTGGACAGGCGGTGGGCGATGGCGATGGTGG
>CALMXT010000192.1 GCA_937871125.1 uncultured Zoogloea sp.
AGGCCTTCCTCGAAACCGTCCGCATCTTTCGGGAACAGAAGAGCCGCTGAATCAAGGGGCAACTTGAGCCGAGCGTCTTCCGCAAATTGGTCTGCCGTGGGTGACCTGAACCTGAGTCACTTTTGGACGGCATGAAATGAAGATGCCGAATCAGGCCGGCGGGCCCATCCTGTGTTTCAGGACGCGCCGATAGGGTCCGCTCGACGAGCCACCCAGGAAAACGCCGGGACAATGCGCCGACAGAAAGCGGGTTCAAGCACTTCAGGAACGGGCCGACGCGGAGGCTCCCGCAGTCCGAAAAAAGGGCGTCCGTCGGGCGCCCTCTTTTTATGAACGATCGGTGGCGCGACGGCGCCCCTGCGGGTGCTACCCGGCGACCTCTTCTTCCGCCCGTGTCTTGGTGACGAAACGCGCCAGGAAAATCCCCAGTTCGTAGAGCAGGCACATCGGGATCGCCAGCATGAGCTGAGACACGACATCCGGCGGAGTGAGCACTGCGGCGACGACGAAGGCACCGACAATCACGTAGGGCCGTGCCTCCTTCAATTTGGCCACATCCACCACGCCAAGCTTGACGAGCACGATGACGAACACCGGCACCTCGAAAGTCACACCGAAGGCCAGGAACATGGACATCACGAAAGCCAGATACTGCTCGATATCCGGCGCCGGCGTGATGCTCTTCGGCGCGAACTGGCTGATGAACCTGAACACCGTACCAAACACAAAAAAGTAACAGAAGGCCATGCCCGCCAGAAACAGCACGGTGCTGCCAATCACCAGCGGAAGGCCAAGGCGCTTTTCGTGGGCGTAGAGCCCCGGTGCGATGAAGCACCAGGCCTGGTAGAGCACAAAGGGCAGTGCAATGACGAAAGCCACCAGCAAGGTAACCTTCATGGGCACAAAGAAGGGCGTCACCACCCCCGTAGCGATCATCCGGGTGCCTTCCGGCAACGCCTGCATCATCGGATGGGCAAGAATGTCGTAGATATCGCCGGCCCACGGCATCAGGCAGACAAACACCACGATCACCGCCGCGACGGCACGCAGCAGGCGGTCACGCAACTCCACCAAGTGGGAGATGAAAGTATCTTCCTGGGCGTTCATGACTTGATGCTTTTCGGTTCTGGTGGAACAGGCTCGGATCTCGGCTCCTCGGCCACGGCGGCACCGGACGGAGCCGGACCCGCGTGGGTGTCGGCCTCGGCCAGCTGCCGATCAAGCTGGGCCGAAGCGGCATCGTGATCGAAGGAAGATGCGGCCGCAGACCCATCCACCGGCGCCTTGATGCTGTTCTCGAGATCGGCCACCGCCGAAGACGCCGACTGTAGCGACGACGAAACGCCTTTCTCGATCCCGGCCATCTCATTGCGGACCGTGGACTCTAACGAGATGGCCGACTGGCGGGCCTCTTCCTGCAGCCTTTTCAGTTCATCGAGCTGCATTTCACGGCTGATGTCCGACTTGACGTCGGAAACATAGCGCTGCAGACGACCGAGCAGGTGACCGGTGGTCCGCGCCACCTTGGGCAGGCGCTCCGGGCCGAGCACCAGCAAGGCCACGATACCGATGACCATGAGTTCAGAAAAACCGACATCGAACATCCGATTCGCCTAACTTGTGAGATACACAGGATGAAGACAGGCCGCAGAAACAAAAAAGGGGCGGCTCAAAGCACCCCTCCTCCGCGCCAGCAGCACCTCGGGAATCAGGACTTGTTCTTTTCCCGGGCTTCTGCGTCGATGGTCTGCTTGGCGCCATCGGCGATTTTCTGGCTGGACTCGCTCCCCTGCTCAGCCTCCCGCATCCCTTCCTTGAAGCCCTTGACCGCGCCACCGAGATCCTGCCCGATGTTGCGCAGCTTCTTGGTACCGAACACGAGCATGACGATCACCAACACGATCAGCCAGTGCCAAATGCTGAAGGAACCCATTGAATTCTCCTAAAGACTACCGTTTAAGCATCGGCCCGACAGGCTCCTGCCCACCCACGATGTGCATGTGCACATGCATGACTTCCTGTCCGCCAACGCGACCGGTGTTGATGATGGACCTGAAGCCGTCGGTACTTCCTTGATCGACAGCAATCTGGTTCGCCACCGCCAGCATCCGACCCATTATCGGAGCATCTTCCATCGTGACATGGGCCAGCGAAGTAATGTGCTTTTTCGGGATGACCAGAACGTGCACCGGACGCTGGGGCTGAATATCCTTGAAGGCGAACACATGTTCGTCTTCGTAGACCTTCGCGGCGGGAATCTCTCCGCGCACGATGCGGCAGAACAGGCAATCCTGCATGGACGTTTTTCCTTGTCTCGCCTTACTTGGCGCGGGCCTTCTTTTCGTCGATGCCCGACACGCCTTCCCGGCGGCGGAACTCGGCGAGCACATCGTCGACGGACAAACCGAAATGAGCCAGCAGAACCATCGTATGGAACCACACGTCGGTTACTTCCCAGACCACATGCAGCAGGTCCTTGTCCTTCGCAGCCATGATGGTTTCAGCGGCTTCCTCGGCGACCTTTTTACAGATTGCGTCGGTGCCCTTGTGGAACAGGCTGGAAACGTAGGACGAATCGGGACTGGCTTCCTTGCGTTCGGCAAGAGTCTGGGCCACCCGGTGCAGCACTTCGATATCGATCATTTGTATATTTCCTTCGGGTCTTTGATAACCGGGTCGACGGCCGCCCATCGGCCGTCCGCGAGATATTTCTGGAAGAAGCAGCTGCGCCGCCCGGTGTGACAGGCAATTCCGCCCACCTGCTCGATCTTCAAAAGCACCACGTCGTTGTCGCAATCGATGCGTATCTCGCGGATCTTCTGGGTGTGGCCGGACTCTTCGCCCTTGTGCCACAGCCTGCCACGGGAACGCGAAAAATAGACAGCTTCACCTATTTCGACCGTTCGCGCCAGCGCATCCCGGTTCATCCAGGCAAACATCAGCACGTCGCCGGTCGCGGCATCCTGGGCGATGGCGGGAATCAGACCGTCCTTATCCCAGGCAAGTTCGTCGAGCCACGCGGAGGACTTTTCGGATTGACTCACAGGCGCACCTCGATTCCGCGAGCACGCATCAATTCCTTGGCTTCGCGCACCGTGTGTTCGCCGAAGTGGAAAATGCTGGCGGCCAGCACCGCATCGGCGCGGCCGAGGGTGACACCGTCGGCGAGGTGATCCAGGTTGCCGACACCGCCACTGGCGATCACCGGGATCGAAACCGCATCCGAAACGGCACGGGTCAGGCCAAGGTCGAATCCGTTCTTGGTACCGTCGCGGTCCATGCTGGTGAGGAGAATTTCGCCGGCGCCAAGAAAGGCGATCTTCTGCGCCCACTCGACGACATCCAGCCCGGTACGGTTGCGGCCCCCGTGGGTGAAGACCTCCCACTTTCCCGGCGCAACCTGCTTGGCGTCGATGGCGACGACAATGCACTGGCTGCCGACCTTGCCGGCCGCATCGGCAACCACCTGCGGGTTATTGACGGCCGCGGTGTTGATGCTGACCTTGTCCGCACCGGCGTTGAGGAGGCGCCGCACGTCATCGACGGTGCGCACGCCGCCGCCGACGGTGAGCGGAATGAAGACCTGTTCGGCAACCTGCTCGACGACGTGGAGGATGATGTTGCGGTCGTCGGAACTGGCGGTGATGTCGAGAAAGGTGATTTCGTCGGCACCCTGCTCGTCGTAACGGCGGGCCACCTCGACGGGATCGCCGGCATCCCGCAGTTCGACGAAATTCACGCCCTTGACCACGCGGCCGGCGCTGACGTCGAGGCAGGGAATGATGCGCTTGGCGAGCATGGATCAGTCGTCCCCGTTGAGTTCGTCGGCGCGGGCCTGGGCTGCGGCGAAATCAAGGGTGCCTTCGTAAATCGCACGGCCGGTAATGGCGCCGGTGATGCCTTCGAACTCGACCGCGCAGAGGGCGTCCACGTCGGTCAGGGTGGCAATGCCGCCACTGGCGATGACCGGGATGCGCAGTGCCTGAGCCAGCTTGACGGTGGCTTCGATGTTCACCCCGGAGAGCATGCCGTCGCGACCGATGTCGGTGTAGATCACACCTTCGACGCCGTAGTCCTCGAATTTTTTGGCGAGATCGATGACGTCGTGACCGGTAAGCTTGGACCAGCCATCCACCGCCACCTTGCTGTCCTTGGCATCGAGGCCGACGATGATGTGGCCCGGGAAGGCGCTGCACGCATCGTGCAGGAAACCGGGGTTCTTGACGGCGGCGGTGCCGATGATCACGTAGGTGATGCCCGCGTCGAGGGCGCGTTCGATGGTGTCGAGATCGCGGATGCCACCGCCCAGTTGAACCGGGATTTCGTCACCCACTTCGGCAAGAATCGCCCTTATCGCGGTCTGGTTCTTCGGCTTGCCGGCAAAGGCACCATCCAGGTCGACCACGTGCAAGCGTCGCGCGCCCTGGTCTATCCAGTGACGGGCGGTGGCCCCCGGATCTTCCGAGAAGATCGTGGCAGCATCCATTTCGCCTTGTTTCAGGCGCACGCAGTGACCGTCCTTGAGGTCGATGGCGGGAATCAGCAGCATAGGAAGAGTGCGATAGAGGGGTTGAAACGAAACGACTCGATGGAAGGGGGACGCCCAAAAGAGTAAAAACAGCGCGAACTCAAGGATGCCACGACATGAAGTTCAACAGCAGTTGCAGACCCGCCTGCGCGCTCTTTTCCGGATGGAATTGAATGGCGAAGATATTAGCCTGCGCTACCGCCCCGGTAAAGGGGATGCCATAGTCGGTGCTGGCCGCAACGATGGCAGGATCGGCCGGATCGACGTAATAACTATGCACATAATAGAAACGGGCTCCGTCCTTGATGCCGGCCCATAGGGGGTGAGCCTGCTTCTGCCATACCTCGTTCCAGCCCATGTGGGGCACTTTGAGGCGGGAGCCATCGGCGGCGACCATCTTGTCGGCCGGAAAGCGGCGCACTTCGCCCTTGAAGATACCCAGGCCAGGCACGTTGCCTTCTTCGCTATGTTCGAAGAGCATTTGCTGGCCGATGCAGATGCCGAGAAAAGGCTTGCTCTTGGCAGCCTCCAGCACCGCCGGACGCAGACCGCGAGCATCGAGCTCGCGCATGCAGTCGGGCATTGCGCCCTGCCCCGGAAAAACCACCCGGTCGGCGGACAGCACTTCGGCGGGGCTCGCGGTGACGACGACCGTCGCGTCGGGGGCGACGTGTTCGATGGCCTTGGCCACCGAGCGCAGGTTTCCCATGCCGTAATCGATGATTGCAATCTTGCTCACAGCGCCCCCTTCGTCGAAGGCACCACGCCAGCCTGGCGCGGATCGGGCGTCACCGCCATGCGCAGCGCACGGCCAAAGGCCTTGAAAACGGTTTCGCACTGATGGTGGGCATTGCGCCCCTTGAGGTTGTCGATGTGCAGGCTGACGCCGGCGTGATTGACGAAGCCCTGAAAGAACTCGTAAACAAGCTGGGTATCCAGTGCCCCGATCATGCCGGCGCTGAAGGGGACGTCGAACTCGAGCCCGGGCCGGCCGGACAGATCGACCACCACGCGGGACAGCGCTTCATCGAGGGGCACGTAGGCATGACCGTAACGGGTCAGCCCCTTTTTGTCGCCAACGGCCTTTGCAAAGGCCTGCCCGACGGAGATGCCGACATCCTCAACGGTATGGTGGCCGTCGATGTGCAAATCGCCGGAGGCTTGGATTTCGAGGTCGAAAGTGCCGTGACGGGCGATCTGATCGAGCATGTGGTCGAAGAAACCGATGCCGGTATTGAGCTGGCTCTTGCCCGAACCATCCAGGTCGATCCTGACCCGGATCTTGGTTTCGAGGGTGTCGCGGGAGATTTCGGCTTGCCGCATTGCGTAGTTTTCCAGGAGAAACGGTCGAAACGAGGTAATCGGAACGGTCATGATAGCATTTAGCGTTTTCACCGTCCCTTGCGGCACTCAACGCCGCGGAACAGATCTGCCATGAGCCGTTTCTGGAGCCCCATCGTCCACGACCTGACCCCATATGTTCCCGGCGAGCAACCCAAACTCGCCAATCTGGTCAAGCTCAACACCAACGAAAACCCCTACCCGCCGAGCCCCAAAGTGCGGGATGCGATCCTTGCCGAGTTGGACAAGGACGCCGACCGCCTGAAGCTCTATCCGGACCCCACCGGAAGCCAGCTCAAAGCAGCCGTCGCCCGCCATTTCGGCGTTCCGGCGGAATGGGTCTTCGTCGGCAACAGTTCGGACGAGGTGCTGGCCCATACCTTTCAGGCTTTGCTCAAGCACGACAAGCCGCTGCTCTTTCCGGACATCACCTACAGTTTCTATCCTGTTTACTGCGGGCTGTACGGGATCGACTTCGAAACCGTACCCCTGTCGGACGAGTTCGAGATCCGCATCGACGACTACCTCGCCCGCGGCGCTGCAAACCTTGGCGCGGCGATCTTCCCGAACCCCAACGCCCCGACCGGCCGCCTGCTGCCGCTGGCCGAAATCGCCCGTCTTGCCGCGGCCCTGCCCGATGCGCCGATTGTCATCGACGAAGCCTATGTGGATTTCGGCGGGCTCGACGCAATTCCTACCGCGGTCGAACTGGTCAAGCGGCACCCGAACATCCTGGTCATCCAGACCCTCTCCAAATCCCGTTCTCTGGCCGGGCTGCGGGTGGGTTTCGCGATCGGTCAGCCGGAGCTGATCGAAGCCCTGACCCGCGTGAAGGACAGCTTCAATTCCTACCCGCTGGATCGCCTGGCATTGGCCGGCGCGAGCGCCGCCCTGGACGACGAAGGGTGGTTCGAGCAGACCCGCCGGCAGGTCATCGCCAGCCGCGAGTCGCTGGCGGCGAACCTCGGCGCGCTGGGTTTCGAGGTGCTGCCGTCGGCCGCCAACTTCGTCTTCGCCCGCCACCCGCAGCATGACGCGGCAACGCTGGCCGCCCGCCTGCGCGAGCGCAGCATCATCGTGCGCCACTTCAAGGCGGCGCGGATCGACCAGTTCCTGCGCATCACGGTCGGCACCGATGCCCAGTGCGTGCTGCTGATCGACGCGCTGCGGGAGATCGTCGGCTGAGTCCTTCGCCTGTCGGACCCTGACCCGACACGCACCGCATCCAAAAGCAACAAAAAACCGCGTCCTCGAACGCGGTTTTTTGTGGTCTGGCGAAATGCCCGCTCAGCGCTTGAGTCGCATCTCCGCCGAACGGGCGTGCGCCTGCAGGCCTTCGCCGTGGGCGAGAATCGACGCAATCCGGCCCAGCGTCTGCGCGCCGGCTTCGGAAACATCGATCAGGCTGGTGCGCTTCTGGAAATCATAGACGCCCAGCGGACTCGAGAAACGTGCGCTGCGCATCGTCGGCAACACGTGGTTGGGGCCGGCGCAGTAGTCGCCCAAAGCCTCGACCGAGTAGTGGCCGATGAAGATGGCGCCCGCGTGGCGGATCTCGTCGATCCACTGGTAAGGATCGTCGAGGGACAGCTCCAGGTGCTCCGGCGCGATGCGATTGGCGATGCGGCAGGCTTCGGCGAGATCGCGCACGTGGATCAGCGCACCGCGATTCTTCAGCGATGTGGCGATGGTGTCGCGGCGCGGCATCTCGGGCAGGAGACGGGCGATGCTGTCTTCGACGCGGGCGATGAAGGCTTCGTCGGTGCACAGCAGAATCGACTGGGCGAGATCGTCGTGTTCGGCCTGGGCGAAGAGATCCATCGCGACCCAGTCGGGGTTGCCGGAGCCGTCGGAAATCACCAGCACTTCGGACGGGCCGGCCACCATGTCGATGCCGACGGTGCCAAAAACACGCCGCTTGGCGCTCGCCACGTAGGCGTTGCCCGGACCGACGATCTTGTCGACCTGCGGAACCGTTGCGGTGCCGTAGGCCAGGGCGGCCACGGCCTGGGCGCCGCCGATGGTGAACACGCGGTCGACGCCGGTGATCGCCGCGGCCGCCAGCACCAGCGGATTCTTTTCGCCGCGCGGGGTCGGCACGACCATGATCAGCTCGCCGACGCCGGCCACCTTGGCGGGAATGGCATTCATCAGCACCGAGCTCGGGTAGGACGCGCGACCGCCCGGCACGTAAAGGCCGACGCGATCCAGCGGGGTCACTTTCTGGCCGAGCCGCGTGCCTTCCATGCCCGGCGAGTCGTCGCTGTAACGCCAGGATTCGCTCACCTGCCGCTCGTGGTAGCTGCGCACACGGGCGGCGGCGGCTTCAAGGGCGGCGCGCTGCTCGGCGGATAGGCCAGCCAGCGCGGCGCCGAGTTCGGACTTGGGCAGTTCGAGCGCAGCCATGTCGGCCACATCCAGATGGTCGAAACGGCGGGTGTATTCGACGACGGCGGCGTCGCCCTCCTTGCGCACAGTCAGCAGGATGTCGGCAACGGCTTGTTCGATGGCCGCATCGGTGCTGCCTTCGAAGGCCAGCAGGGCATCCAGCGTGGCGACGAAACCGGGTTCGACGGACGACAGGCGACGAATTTGCGCGCTCATGGCTTGATGGCTCCGGCAAAGGCCTCCAGCACCGGCTGGATCAAGTCGCGTTTGAGCTTGAGGGAGGCCTGATTGACGATCAGACGGGAGCTGATCGGCATGATGTCTTCCACTTCGACCAGATTGTTGGCCCTGAGCGTTCCGCCGGTGGAGACGAGGTCGACGATGGCATCGGCCAAGCCGACCAGCGGCGCCAGTTCCATCGAGCCGTAAAGCTTGATGAGGTCGACGTGCATGCCCTTGGCCGCAAAGTGTTCCTTGGCGGCCTTGACGTACTTGGTGGCGACGCGGATGCGCGCACCGCGCTTGACTGCCGCGGCGTAGTCGAAATCCTTGCGCACCGCCACACACAGGCGGCACTTGGCGATGTTGAGATCGAGCGGCTGGTAAAGGCCAGCCCCGCCGTGTTCGATCAGGGTGTCCTTGCCGGCGATGCCCAGGTCGGCGGCACCGTACTGCACGTAGGTCGGGGTGTCCGTGGCGCGCACGATGACCAGTCGCACCTCCGGCCGGTTGGTGCCGATGATGAGCTTGCGCGACGATTCCGGATTGTCGGTCGGGGTGATCCCCGCGGCGGCGAGCAGCGGCAGGGTCTCTTCGAAAATTCGGCCCTTCGAAAGGGCGAGCGTTATGCCGTTCAAGATTGTGATCTATCTGCGTAAAAGAGGATTTTAGCCGATTAGCGGCGAGGTTCGCGCCGAAGCGTCCAGCAGGGCATTTGTACCGCGAAGCCCCTTCTGTTAGCCTTGACTCCGTGGCTGAACCGCTGAAGCGGATTCGGCCATTTTGCTTTTTTCAACTCCGGAGAGTTTGACATGAAACCCGAAATCATCGTTTCAACCCGCGACCTCGAACGTCTGGAAGGCCTGCTATCGAAGCCGCCAACCCGTAACCGCAGCGACCTGGACGGCCTGCGCGACGAACTCGATCGTGCCAAGGTACTCGATACCGATGCCATGCCCGACAACGTCATCACGATGAACAGCCGCGCCCGCTTCCGCGAGGAAACGTCGGGCCGCGAATATGAACTGACCCTGGCCTGGCCCCACGCAGCCGGCACCACCGAAGGCGAGGTTTCCATCTTCTCGCCGGCGGGCAGCGCCCTGCTCGGCCTTTCGGTAGGCCAGCACATAGACTGGCAAACGCCCGATGGCCACGCGATCCAGCTCAAAGTGCTGGCGGTGAGCCAACCGAGCTAAGCATCCCGGCACCGTCCGGGAATTCAGGGCATGGGCCACGCGTGGCGGCCCGTGCCTCTGCCATCAGCGCAGACGACTGACCCGGGCGCCGAGGGCACTCAGCTTTTCCTCCAGCCGCTCGTAACCGCGATCGAGGTGATAAATCCGCTCGACGGTGGTTTCGCCGACCGCTACCAGCCCGGCAATGATCAGGCTGGCCGAGGCGCGCAGGTCGGTGGCCATCACCGTGGCGCCCTGGAGGCGATCCACGCCCCTCACGAAAGCGGTATTGCCGTCGATCTTGATGTCAGCGCCGAGACGTTGCAGTTCGACCGCGTGCATGAAGCGGTTCTCGAAGATCGTCTCGCGGATCACCGCAGTGCCGTTGGCAACCGCATTCAAGGCCATGAACTGGGCCTGCATGTCGGTCGGGAAAGCCGGATAGGGCGAGGTGCGCAGGCTGACCGCGGTGAGGCGGGCCGGGGCCTTGAGGCGGATCGCGTCGCGCTCGGCGGTCACCTCGCAACCGGCGTCCATCAGTTTGTCGATGACCGCATCGAGGTAACTGGCTGAAGTGCCGGTAACCCGCACTTCGCCGCCGGTGACGGCCGCGGCGCACAGGTAGGTACCGGTTTCGATACGGTCCGGCATCACGCGGTGGGTGGCGCCATGCAGCGCCTGAACGCCGCGGATGCGGATCACGTCACCGCCGGCGCCGGAAATCTGAGCCCCCATGGCGACCAGGCAGTTGGCCAGATCGACGACTTCGGGTTCGCGGGCGGCGTTCTCGATGACGGTCTCGCCGTCGGCGAGACAGGCAGCCATCATCAGGTTCTCGGTGCCGGTCACGGTCACCATGTCGGTGAAGATGCGGGCGCCCTTGAG
>CALMXT010000193.1 GCA_937871125.1 uncultured Zoogloea sp.
GCAAATGGCGATCAGAACGGAATGTCGTCGTCGAAATCGCCAAATCCGCCGCCGGCCGGTTTCTTCGGCGCCGGGGCGCTCGGGGCCGGAGCGCTACCGCCGCCGTAACCGGTGTCGCGCGGGGCGCTGTCGCGGGGCGCCGCGCCGCCGAAGCCGCCTTCATTGCGCGACGGTGCATCGGAACCACCCATGCCTTGCCTGCTGCCGAGCATCTTCATCTCGTCGGCACGGATCTCGGTGGTGTACCGGTCCTGGCCTTCCTTGTCCTGCCACTTGCGCGTGCGCAGCGAACCTTCCACATACACCTGACTGCCCTTGCGCAAATACTGGCCGGCGATTTCGGCGAGCTTGCCGAAGAACACCACCCGATGCCATTCGGTGGCCTCCCGCTTCTCACCGCTGGTCTTGTCGCGCCAGGTGTCGGTGGTGGCGAGGGTGATGTTGCAGATCGCGTCGCCGCTCGGGGTGTAACGGGTTTCGGGATCCTTGCCCAGATTGCCGACCAGAATCACTTTGTTGACCGAAGCCATATCTCTCTCCTGAAAAATTCTTTGGGTGGTGACGCTCAGGCCGCGACTGCGCGACGGATCGGCGGAGCCTTCATCCCCGCCGCGAGGATCAGCCATGCCAGCGCCAGCCCGCCGCCGAGCATCGATACGGAACCGGAGCCGACGTTCTGGGCCAGCCAGCCGCCCAGCGCGCCGCCGAGGAACACGCCGACGGACTGCAAGGTGTTATAGATGCCCAGCGCCGTGCCCTTGGCATGGGGCGGAGCGATCTTGGAAATCCATGAAGGCTGGGTCGCCTCAAGCACGTTGAAGGCGACGAAGAACAGGGTCAGCAAAATCGCCAACGGCCACATGCCGGCGCTGCCTTCGAAATAGAGGCCGACCTGCACCACCAGCAGCAGCGCGATGGCGGAGTTGAAGATCTGCTTCATGCGGCCTTTTTTCTCGGCCATGATGATGGCCGGCACCATCACCGCAAAGGACAACAGCACCGCCGGAAGATAGACCTTCCAGTGCTCGACGACCGGCAGACCGGCGCGGACCAGACCGGCCGGCACCAGCACCCACATCGCGGTCTGCATCAGGTGCAGCGCGAAAACGCCGAAATTGAGGCGCATCAGCTGGCCGTCGCCGAGGACTTCGGAAAAACGGCCGACGGCGCGCGGTACCGGCGGCGCAGCCGGCACGATGAACACGATGGTGAAGATCGCCGCCACGGCCAGCACGGCGGTCAGCCAGAACAGACCGCTCATGCCGATGAGGGCGTAGAGCAGCGGCGCGGCCACCATCGACAACGCAAAAACCAGCCCGATCGACGAGCCGATCATCGCCATCACCTTGGTGCGGTGCTGATCGCGGGTGAGGTCGGCGGCCAGCGCGGTGACGGCCGCGGAGATGGCCCCGGCGCCCTGGAGCACGCGGCCGACGATCACGGTCTGGACGTCCGCCGCCAGCGCCGCGACAACGCTGCCGACGACGAACAGCAGGAGACCGAAGACGATCACCGGCTTGCGCCCGAAACGGTCGGAAGCCGCACCGAAGGGAATCTGCAGGAAGGCCTGGGTCAGGCCATAGGCGCCGAAGGCCATGCCGACCAGCATGGTGTTGTCCCCTCCGGGCATGCCGTGGGCGTGCACCGCAAAGACCGGAAGAATCAGGAACAAACCGAGCATGCGCAGCGCGAAGATCGCCGCCAGCGAAATGCCGGCGCGGCGTTCGGCCGGACTCATTTTGTCGTCGAGAGAAGATGCCATGAAACGTGCTGCGTCGGGTGGGGCAAGAGGCGTATATTAACAGGTTGCCCAAGCCCCGAATGCCCCATGGACGCCATCCGAATCCGCGGTGCCCGCACCCACAATCTCAAGAACATCGCCCTCGACATCCCGCGCAACAAGCTGACGGTGATTACCGGCCTGTCCGGTTCGGGCAAGAGTTCGCTGGCTTTCGACACGCTCTACGCCGAAGGCCAGCGCCGCTACGTGGAGTCGCTGTCGGCCTACGCCCGGCAGTTTCTGCAGCTGATGGAAAAGCCGGATGTGGATCTCATCGAAGGGCTGTCGCCCGCGATCGCCATCGAGCAGAAGGCCACCAGCCACAACCCGCGCTCCACCGTCGGCACCGTCACCGAAATCCACGACTACCTGCGCCTGCTCTACGCCCGCGCCGGCACGCCCCATTGCCCCGACCACCCGGAGCACGCCCTCGAAGCCCAGAGCGTCTCGCAGATGGTCGACGCGGTGCTGGCCCTGCCCGAGGAAACCAAGCTGATGATCGTTGCCCCGGTGATCAACGGGCGCAAGGGCGAACAGGCCGACCTCTTCGTGGAGCTGCGCGCCCAGGGTTTCGTGCGGGTGCGCGTCGATGGCGTGGTCCATGAACTCGACAACGTGCCGGTTCTCGAAAAGAACCGCCGCCACTGCATCGAAGTGGTGGTCGATCGCGTCAAGGTGCGCCAGGATCTGCGCGGGCGCCTTGCCGAATCCTTCGAAACCGCCCTCACCCACGCCGAAGGCCGCGCCATCGCGGTCGAGATGGATTCCGGCAAGGAACACCTGTTCTCGGCCAAGTTTGCCTGCCCGGTGTGCAGCTTCGCGCTGGCCGAGCTGGAGCCGCGGCTGTTCTCGTTCAACAACCCGGTGGGCGCCTGCCCGCGCTGCGACGGCCTCGGCCAGGTGGATTTCTTCGACCCCGAGCGGGTCGTCGTGCATCCCGACCTGTCCCTCGCCTCCGGCGCCATCCGCGGCTGGGACCGCCGCAACCAGTTCTATTTCCAGCTCCTCGCCAGCCTCGCCGACCACTATGAATTCGACGTGGAGCAGCCTTTCGAAGCCCTGCCGGCAACGATCCGCCACGTGGTGCTGCACGGTTCGGGGCGCGACAAGATCGCCTTCCGCTATCTCTCCGACGGCGGCAAACCGGTGATCAAGGAGCACACCTTCGAGGGCATCATCCCCAACCTCGAACGGCGCTACAAGGAAACCGACTCCGTCGCGGTGCGCGAGGAGCTCACCAAATACCGCGCCACCTGTGCCTGTCCGGTCTGCCACGGCACCCGGCTGCGCACCGAGGCGCGCTTCGTGCTGATCGGCGAGCGCAATCTGTCCGAAGTCAGCCACCTGCCGCTGGCCCAGTGCAAGGCCTTTTTCGACGCCCTGGCGCTCACCGGCCAGCGCGCCCAGGTGGCCGAAAAAATCGTCAGCGAGATTTCCAGCCGGCTGCAGTTTCTCATCAACGTCGGGCTCGAATACCTGTCCCTCGACCGTTCCGCCGACACCCTGTCCGGCGGCGAATCCCAGCGCATCCGCCTGGCCAGCCAGATCGGTTCCGGCCTCACCGGCGTGATGTACGTGCTCGACGAACCCTCGATCGGCCTGCACCAGCGCGACAACGACCGCCTCCTCGAAACCCTGCGCCGGCTGCGCGACATGGGCAACACGGTGATCGTCGTCGAGCACGACGAAGACGCCATCCGGATGGCCGACTATGTGGTCGACATGGGCCCCGGCGCCGGCGAGCACGGCGGCCGAGTCATCGCCGAAGGCCGCCCGCAGGAAGTCGCCGCCCATCCGGATTCCCTGACCGGCGCCTACCTCTCCGGCACCCGCTTCATCGCCGTGCCCCCGCATCGCCGCGCCGTCGACCCGGAGAAAGTCCTGCGCATCGAAGGCGCCAGCGGCAACAATCTCAAGAACGTCGACGTCGACGTGCCGGTCGGCCTGTTCACCTGCGTCACCGGCGTCTCCGGCTCGGGCAAGAGCACTCTCATCAACGACACCCTCTACGCCCACGTCGCCCGCCATGTAAACGGCAGCAACGTCGAAGCCGCCCCCTGCGCCGGCGTCCACGGCCTCGACCACTTCGACAAGATCATCAATGTCGACCAAAGCCCCATCGGCCGCACGCCGCGCTCCAACCCGGCCACCTACACCGGCCTGCTCACCCCCATCCGCGACCTGTTCTCCGGCGTGCCCGAGGCCAAGGCCCGCGGCTACGGCCCCGGCCGCTTCAGCTTCAACGTCAAGGGCGGGCGCTGCGAGGCCTGCCAGGGCGACGGCCTGATCAAGGTCGAGATGCACTTCCTGCCCGACATGTACGTGCCCTGCGACATCTGCCACGGCAAGCGCTACAACCGCGAAACCCTGGAGATCCGCTACAAGGGCAAGACCATCTACGAGGTGCTCGACATGACCGTCGAGCAGGCGCTGGCCTTCTTTTCGGCGGTGCCCATCGTCGCCCGCAAGCTCGACACCCTGGTGCAGGTCGGCCTCGGCTACATCCGTCTCGGCCAGAGCGCCACCACGCTTTCGGGCGGCGAGGCCCAGCGCGTCAAGCTGGCCCTCGAACTGTCCAAGCGCGACACCGGCCGCACCCTCTACATCCTCGACGAACCCACCACCGGCCTGCACTTCGCCGACATCGAAATGCTCCTCACCGTGCTCCACCGCCTGCGCGACCACGGCAACACCGTGGTCGTCATCGAGCACAAC
>CALMXT010000194.1 GCA_937871125.1 uncultured Zoogloea sp.
ATGCGCCGACCGCGCCGCCGATCACCTGGCACAGTATCGACAGCAGGCAGAAGCCCACGTACTTCAGCAGAACCCTGAATTTTTCTCCGTTGGGACGGCTGCGTATCAAGTAATAGGGCAGCGCGAGCAGCGAGACCATGACCATCGAGATGTTCAGCCATCGGGATCGCGGATAGCCGCGTGCGTTGCTGTCGGAGTGATACCACGCAAAAACAATTCCCATTGCCAGAAGGCTTGAGGAAATCAGCCACCAGCCTGGTTCCGGGATGTGGTGCATGTCGAGGTAGGTGTCGACGCCCCCATTGACCGCAGAGAGTAAAAGGAAGGCGGCAAGTATGTGTTTTCCGTGCATGAAACGTTTCCCCGGACTTCATTCAATGTTGTCTTGCCACGCAGCATAACAGCCGGTCCGTCGGCAGCCATCAAGAGGGGTGTGCCGCGGTTCGGTACAGGCGGGGTCGGGAGATGACTGGCGCTTCCGGCAGCGGATTCGCGAGGCTGTGAACAAAAAGAGGCGCGTAGAGGGGATGTCGCATTGTCGCTGAAGAGGCGCGCGGCTATTATCGCAGCGTCAAATCCTGCCGCGACCGGCCGAGTTCGATTCGCGTTCCATTCCGTCATTCCAATTTCTGCTTCGGAGCCGTATCGCAAGCAGTCATCAGGGGAAAAATCATCGTCAGCACAAGGTTTCAGTCTCAGCATCGAAGCGCCGGAGCCGGGGAGCGGGCGCGATGATCGAAGTGGGCATACGGGAAGGTGTCTGGGCTCTGGTCGCCGTGCTCTCCCTCTATCTTGTGGTGATCCTGTTCCGCCTGGCGCTGCCCGGTCGGGCGGCGAAATCCGGCAGTGAGGCGCGTCCGCAGCAGACCGTGGTGTTCGAGCCGCCGTCGCCAGCCCCCGCGCCGCCAACGGAGGCCGCCGAGCCGGCGGTGTCCCAGGAAATCCTCAACGAACTCGAAATCCAGCAGTTGCGCCGGGATGTATCCCAACTGCGGACGGAGCAGGATTTTCTGCGTAGCGAACTGGTTGCGATGCGTCTGGACATGAATGAACTGCAGGCATCCCGCGAGCGCATGCCGGCCTCGCCGCAGCAGTATGTCCGGCCCGAGTCGCCGCAACATTCCGAGGCCATGCTGCTGGCCGGGCGCGGAGTCGCGGCAGCGCAGATTGCCGAGCATTGCGGTATTTCGGTGGCCGAAGCCGAATTGGTATGCGCGCTGGCGCGGGCGGAGGGCGGGACATGACCGAGCAGTACAAGGCGCCCGACGACGAGGCCGCCGGAGAGGAAGATCCTCGCAAGCAGTTGTGGATTCGCGCCGGCGTGGCAGTCGGCTTGATTTCCTTGCTCCTTGGCGGGCTGGCCGTTTTCGATCATCTCTCCCGGCCGCCGCAACCGGAGGAGATCGTGGCGCCGACCAAGCCGATTGCCCCAGCCCAGGTGGCGACGGATGCCGGTCGCGATGCGCCGCCCGAGGTGCTGCGGGCAGGCAGCCAGGGACCCGACGCGGCGCCTGCCGAGGCTTTGCCGTCGGCCGAGGGCACTGCGCCAACGGGCGCTCCCCGTCTGGACAAGGAAGAACATGCGACGCGGCCGGCGCGTGGCGGCGGGCCGGTCGAAGAAACCCGCCCTTTGCCGCGGGCGCCGGAACCGCCGCCTGCGGCGCGTGTCCCGTCGGCGGCTTTGCCTGAAGTCGCGAGCAAGCCCGTTCCGCGGGCTGGCGAGATGCTGCCCGCAGTGCCCACCGGTCGTGCCGCGCCGGCGGCCGTTGCGGCACAACCTGTGGCACCGGCAGTTCCGACGCCGTCTGCGCCAGTAGTGCCCGCCACCGCACCGGCCATAACGAAGGCGCCGGTCGTTCCGCCGTCCTCGCCGTCCTCTACGGCGGGCGAAGCACAAGTCGCCTACAAACTGCAGGTGGGCGGATTCTCCACGTTGGCGCAGGCCGAGGCATTGCAGGCGCGTTTGTCGGCCGAGGGCATTGCTTCGCGGCTCGAGACGCGGGTGGTCGTCGGTCCGTTTGCCGATCGCGGCGCTGCGCTGGCCACCCAGGGCCGTCTGCGCGAAAAGGGTTTCGTGGCTGGTGAGTTGATTCCGTTCCGGCGTTGAAATGCCGTCGGCTGCAAAGGGCCGGGAGGGGCGAGCGTATCGCGCCTCCCGGTCCTTTGCCGTTTCAGGCGTTGACGATCGCCAGCGCGTGGCCGGTGCGGCAGTGCAGGGCCAGGTCGGGTTTGCCGCCGTCGGCAGGCCGGGCAGTCCAGATCGCGGCGGCGTCGCCGAAGCTGCGGGCGATCTCGTAGCCGCGCTGCTTGAGCCAGCCAGGGTCCAGGTGTTCGGCGATCAGATGTGGCGTGTCGGGGTTGCGGGGGTGGGCGAGGAGAAGACGGAAGGTTCCCATGACGATGTCCCGGTGGAGTCGGCGATGGGCGCAATCTAGCCGTCGAGTGTGACGGTTTTTGTGGGGCGTCTCAGGGTGCGTTCGCGAATGGGGGACGGAGGCCGGGGCGGTGGGGCGCCACCGCTGCCAAGCGCGCTTTTGCGGTTTGCGCGGTGCCAAGGCAAGACGGGCTACCGCGCGGTGGCGATGGCTCGGTCTCACGCCAGTGGGGGCTACTTGCGGACAAGCTCCACGGTCGTGGGCGCGTTGCCGTGAGCCCGGACCGACGGCCGTAAGTCGCGCAGCAGGCGGGTGGCGGCTTCGGCATCCACCGCAGGGGAGAACAGGAAGCCCTGCATCTCGTCGCAGCCGAGGTTTTCGAGGGTGTTCATCTGATCGCCGCGCTCGATGCCTTCAGCCGCAAGGCGGATGTCGAAGCCACGGGCGATTCCGGCAATGGCGCTGACGATCGGATGGTTGCCATTGCCGTTGATGTCCTTGACGAAGCTGCGATCGATCTTGAGCCGCGTGATGCCGTAGCGCTGCAGGCTGGCGAGGGACGAATAGCCGCTGCCGAAGTCGTGGATGACGATGCCGACGCCCAGATCGCGCAGGCTCTGCATGCGCGGGGCGACCCGCTCGCTGTTCTCGAGCAGAAGGTTTTCGGCGATTTCCAGTTCGAGGTTGCCGGGGGCGAGGCCGTTGCGCGAGAGGGTCCGCGCGACGGTGTCGGCAAGGTCGGAATGGTCGAAATCGCGGGACGACAGGTTGGTGGTCAGACGGAGTTCGGGAAACTGCCGGCGCCACAGGGCAAGCTGGGCACAGCCGGTTTCCAGTACCCAGCGGCTGATTTCGTGAATGATGCCGGCTTCTTCGGCAAAGTGAATGAAGCGCGACGGCGCGACCAGCCCGTGGGTCGGATGACGCCAACGCACGAGCGCTTCCATGCCGGTGACGCGGTCGCGGGAGAGGCTGATCAGGGGTTGGTAGTGGAGTTCGAATTCGCCGCGGGCGAGGGCTTGGCGCAGTTCCTTGTCGAGGGACACCCGCGTGCGGTAGCTGGCGTGCATGTCCGGAGAGAAGAAGGTGTAGGCGTTGCGTCCGTTGCCTTTGACCTGATGCATGGCGACGCTGGCGTGCTGGATCAGGTCTTCGGTGTTGTCGCCGTCTTCCGGGTGCAAGGCGATGCCCATGCTGATGGTGGCGGTGACTTCGCCATCGCCAACCGGAAAGGGCTTGCGGAAGGCGAGCAGGATTTTTTCGGCGATGGCGCGGGTATCTTCCCGGTTGCCGATATCGGGGAGTAGCACCACGAATTCGTCGCTGCGGTGACGGGTCAGGGTGTCGCCGCGGCGCAGGCATTGTTTGAGGCGCAGGGCGACCGAGCGCAGCAGGGCGTCGCCTTCGCCTTGCCCCCAGGTGTCGTTCACCCGCTTGAAGTGGTCCATGTCGACAAACATCACCGCGATGAGCCCCTTGCGCCGCTTGGCCTGCGTGATGGCCAGGTTCAGGCGGTCGCGGAACAGCTCCTGATTGGGCAGCTGGGTGAGCGGGTCGTGGTTGGTGCTGTGGCGCGAGAGGGCAGTGCTTTCGCGTATTTCAGGAAGGCTGCGGGCGGCGCCGTAAGTGCCTGCGTAATGGCTGGCGGTGTGGGGTTCGCCGCGGTTGTAGATGCCCATCGCGTTAAGCACGATGGCGACCGGTCCGTTCTCGTCGTTGTCGCCGTCGGCTCCGTAGGGGTTGCGCGAGAGGCGCATTTCCATGTTGCAGGTGGCGCGGGTGCCGGTACGGCGCTCGTTGAAGGCGAAGCGCGCGCGTTCGAGATCCTCGGGGTGCACAATCTCGGAGAAGTGCTTGCCGATCAGGGCGTTGCGGCGGTGTCCGAGGAGCGATTCGATGCGCAGGTTGAGGTAGTTGAAGCGGCCTTCGACATCGAGGGTGTAGATGAGGTCGAGGGAGTTTTCGACCAGAAAACGGTGCATCTGCTCCGAGGATTGCAGACGTTGTTGCGTGATGCGGTTGTTGCGGTCGTGCTGGCGTTTGAGCAGCGCGTTGCTGACGGCCCGGCGTAATTGGTCGGCGTTGTAAGGTTTGAGCAGGAAGTCGTCGGCGCCGCGGCGCAGCGCACCGATGGCCGCGTCCATGGATTCTTCGCCGCTGATCATGATGACCGACTCGCGCCGCTCGTTGCTGAGCAGCCAATCCATCACGGCGAGCCCGGAGGCGTCGGGCAGGCGGTAGTCGAGGATGAGCAGATCGAAAGAACGGGTGTTCAGACGCGCGAGCGCCTCGGCGACGGAACCGCAGTCTTCGATCAGCTTTTCGCTGCCCTGAAGCAGGGCGGCAATCGAGCGTGTCAGGGACGGCTCATCGACGACGACAAGGATTCGGATGAGAGACTCGGCCGGTGTGCGCCGGTTTGTCTCGGTTGGGAAGAAAGGACCTTCCCAGGGGATGACCATTGTGACTCCCGGACATGGCTCTTTTATTTTGCGCCGCAATGATGCATCAAATCAGGGCGTTGCCGCCAGTGGCATGAAGATCTGGAAGACTGTTCCGGAGCCCGGCTGGCTGCGGCACAGGATGGTGCCGCCGACTGAGGCGACGAGTTCGCGTACCAGCGGAAGGCCGACGCCGCCGCCCGGTTTGTCGCTGTTTTTGGCTCCGGCTGTGAAGAGGGTTTCGATACGTTCGGGGGCGAGACCGGGGCCGTTGTCCACGATCCGGATTTCCATGCACGGGCTGCCGTTGGCGTTGATGCCGGCGACCGCGGAGACGGTCAGTTTGCCGCCTTCGGGAATGGCTTCGGCGGCGTTCTTGAACAGGTTGAGGAAGACCTGCTTGAGGGCGTCGGGTGGAATTGCGGCGGCGGGCAGGTTGGGCGAGGTTCGCAGTTCGAAATTGATGCCCTTGCGCCCGAACAGCGCCTCGCCGTAGAGGGCGCGCAGGTCGTGGAGAATTTCGGCCACACCGCTGTGGGCCGGACCGGACGGGGTGATGGAGGTGAAGTCGCTGGCTTTGCGCACGAGGGCGCCGACCCGGTCGAGTTCGTCGCTGAGCAGGGTGAGCTGCTCTTTCAGGGTGGCGTCCTTGACCCGTTCGTCGATCATGCCGAGGTAGGTCTTGATCACGGTGAGCGGGTTGCTGGCTTCGTGGGCGATGCGCCGGGCATGCTCGACATAGCGTCGGGCGATGCTTTCTTCGAGGTCGCGACGGGTCTGTTCGTCGGTTCTACGCTCGGAGATGCGGGCGGTGGCGGCCGCCGTGACCGATTTGCGCAGGCCGGTTTCGATGTCGCGGCCGGGGTCTTCGCCGTTCGGACAGGGGAACACGGCGACGCCGGATTCGTTGGGGTTGCGCCAGGGCACGACGATCAGGCCGTCGCTGTCCAGCCAGCGCGCCAGTTGCCAGTCGGCGGCGCAGCGACCGGGAGGGCGCTGGTCGTTGAGATAACGCGTTTCGGCGTCGTCGCGGTAGGCTTCGGCGAGGGCACTCTGTTCGTCTTGGGTGGAGATCTGGATCTGATCCAGCCCAGGGTGGGCGGGATCGGGGGCGCCGGCCAGGGCGTCTTCGCCGAGCATCTTCACGAACAGCACCGGGGCGTCGAGACCGAGCAGCAGGCGGGTTGCCACGTCGAAACTCTGTCGGGCCGAGGATGAGTCGATGAAGGCGCTGCGCGAGAAGGCGGTAAGGGCCGTGCGGGCAATCCCGGTATCGACGATTTCGCGCTCCACTTCGCCGCCGGACGCAGACCAGGGGAGCGTCAGCATCGTCGGTTCGACGACCAGGTCGAGTCCTTTGACCGTGTTCTGCATGCCGCGGGTGGTGTCGGCGAGGAGGCTGACCAGCAGGCTGCCGTCGATCTTGGTCAGGCGGCTCGCGCCTTCGAGGCTGGCGGCGGACTGGCTGCCACGATAGCTGGCGAGTTCTTCGGCGGCGGCGATGATGCGCACCAGCGGGTGGGCGGAGACGACCGCGTCGGGTTCGGCCTGGTGCAGGGCGATGGCGTCGGCGATACCCGGTGCGAAGCCGCAGCGGGTGGCGAGGTCGGACGAGAGTTCGGCGTGGTCGAAGCCGTAGCGTTCCCACTCGGCGGCGGAGAGGCCGCGTTCGTCGATCGAGTCGGCCAGCACCTTGGGGTAGTCGCTGCGGTATTCGGTCAGCCAGAGCAGACCGAGGTCGTGCATCAGACCGGCGACATAGGCGTCGTTGGGCTGCGGGTAATCCATCTCGCGGGCCAGATTCGCTGCCAATTCTGCGACGAACAGGCTGTGCAGCGCGTGGTGACGGTGGGCTCGGGTGGAAATGTTGCGTTGCGGTTGCTGGACGAGGTGGCGCAGAGACCAGGCCTGAAGCAGGCCGGTGTCGATGCGCACCAGGCGGTCGGCGACGAGATCGAGAAGCGAGGACTGATCGCCGCTGTCGATCGGCGAGGTCAGCAGCAGCTCGAAAACCAGGACGGGATCGAGTACGACGATCCGGGCGATGTCGTGGGGCGATGCGTCGCCAGCCGAAAGAACCCGGAGCAACGCTGCGGCGGTCTCGCGCAGAGCTGGCAGGCGCGAGGTCGGTACCGCTGCAGGACGTCGCATTTTGAATATTCGGGTGGTTGGCATCAACGAAGCACGTATTTCACAAATTTAGTGCTTTGGATTCTAACCGTACCCTCCCGGCTCCTACCTGTGACATATGCGCTGTCGGGCGGAGGCTTGGGCGACCGAGCGTGACCAAGTTCGCGACGACGTGCAGAGTTTGCTTATTGCTGTGTTGGCGCGGCCTCGCGCTCAACCGAACTGCAGGCTGTCGGCGAAAGCCAGGGCTTCCAGATGGGCCCGGTTGACCTGCTCGGATGTGATGTGGAGTTCTTTGGCGAGGGCGGCGAGGGGCTTGTCGTCGAAGCTTTCCAGCGCCCGGGCGAGCTTCAGGAAAGGTGCATATACGCCGTCGCCGGTGAGCAATGCGTCGCAGATCGGCATCGGCAGGTGCATTTCGTCGAGGGCCGACTGCAGGCTGGCGCCGAGAAGCAGATGGAGCATCGAGAAGGCGCCGGTGATGAACAGGTTGTCCAGCTCGCCCTTGTCGAAGAAGGCCGCGCCGATCTGTTCCATGAAACGGCCGCGGGCGATGGCGGTCTGCATCAGGGCCGGTGCGGCCGGGTCGCGGCTCGCCGAAACGAGCAGCACCGACAGCCATTTGTTGAGTTTGTCGTAGCCGAGAATCGAGACCGCATGGCGGAACGATTGGATTTCGCACATCAGCCCGAAGCCGGCCGAGTTGATGTAACGCAGCAGTTTGTAGGACAAGGCGACGTCCTGCTTGAGGACGGTTTCGATTTCCTTAACTTCGGCGTTGCGGCGCACCAGATTGAGCAGGCGGACGATCTGGGCGTGGGAGGGGGCGAGCTTGCCGTCGGTCTTGACGCCGCGCAGGAAGAACCAGCCGGAGGCGCCGTCGTAGCCCTGGGCGATGGCGCCTTTGAATTCCGGCACGTCGGCGAGGCCCCAGGCCAGCGTCAGACCCGGCGGTGCAAGGGGCAAAGCGGTGCGCTTGGCATCGATGATCACGAAGCGCCACTGTACGTCGGGCGGCAGGGGCAGGTCGTCGCGATACCAGGTGAGGTTGAGGCTGATGTCGGCCGCCTGGAGTTGGGGGATCAGCGCCAGGGTGAGGGGGTGAGCGATGGACTGGGTCGGAATCTCGACCATTGCGTTGGCCGGGGGTGTCCATTTGAGCAGGTCGGGCGTGGGCACCAGCTTGTAAAGGCTGATGAAAACCGGATGCGTGGTCGGCCAGACGTCAGCGAGGCCATTGAGGGCTTCGACCGCTTGAGCCACCGACGCCGCGTGGATGACCAGCCGGTTGGCGGTGATCTTGTGCTGCTTGTTGATGACCGGTTCGCGGGTGATCAGGACGACGTTGCTCATGGACGCAGATTTCCGGGCTCAGGCTGCCTTGGTGTCGTTCGAGAAGCTGAAGGCGTCGGCAAAGAACGCTTCGGCCGGAAGGCCGCAGTGACGGATGAGGTCGGCGCGGGCGGCATCGATCATTGCCGGCGAGCCGCAGGCATAAACCTCGTGGCCGGAGAGGTCGGGCAGGTCGGCCATCAGTGCTGCATGGGCTAGGCCGGTTCGACCGCTCCAGCTTGTGTCGTCTGTGCTGTCGGATATTACCGGAACGAAGCGGAAGCCGGGCAGGCGCGCTTCCCAGTTGCGGGCGAGGTCGAGCTGGTAGAGCCCGGCCACGTTGCGGCTGCCCCAGTAGAGCGTCATGGGGCGGGGCGGCCGGCCATTCTGCGCAGTGGCGATGGCGTTTTCGACGATGCTCTTGATCGGTGCGAAGCCGGTGCCGCCGGCAAGCAGCACGACGGGTCGGGTCGAGTCTTCTTGAAGGCGGAAGCTGCCCAGCGGCCCTTCGAAGCGCAGGATGTCCTTTTCCTTGAGCTTTTCGAAGACTTGCGTGGTGAATAGGCCACCCGGTACATGGCGGATGTGCAACTCGAGGTGGTCGTCGACAGCGGGGGCGCTGGCAATCGAGAAACTGCGGCGTTTGCCGTCGGCGAGCAGGAAGTCGATGTACTGGCCGGCGATGAACTGGAACTTTTCGCTCGCCGGCAGTTTGAGTTCGAGGACGATCACGTCGTCGGCCGCGCGGGTGAGTTTTTGTACGCGGCAGGGCAGCTTTTTGACCGGGATGTCGCCGGCGCGGCCAACCTGACGAACTTCCACGACGAGGTCGGAGAGCGGCCGGGCGCAGCACAGGAGCGCCATGCCGGCATCCCGGTCGGCTTCGGTGAGGGTCGATTCGACGTAGTGACCCAAGTCCACTTCACCCGCGAGCACCTTGCTCTTGCATACGCCGCAGGCGCCGTCGCGGCAACTGTAGGGCAGCAGCAAGCCGGCCTTGAGGGCCGCTTCGAGGATGGTTTCGTCTGCGTCTGCGGGAAAGCCGAGGCTGCTCGGCTGAAGGGTGACCTGGAACGACATGATGGGTGGCCGTGAGATAATCAATCAATGAAACGTCGAAATATGAAGCAGGTGCTGATTGTCGGAAGCGGTGACGTGGCCCGCCGGATCATTCCGTGGCTGGCCCGCCGCTTCCTGGTTCGTGCGCTCGTCCGGCGGCCGGAGGAGCGCGATGCGCTCCGCGCGCTGGGTGCGACGCCGATCGTTGCCGACCTCGATCGGCCCGCCAGTCTCGCCCGCCTCGCCGGCATTGCCGACTACGTGCTGCACTGTGCGCCGCCGCCCGGCGAGGGGCAGGACGATCCTCGAACCCGCCGTTTGCTGGCGGCACTTATGCAGCGCGCGAGTCTACCACGACGGCTAGTCTACATAAGTACGACCGGTGTCTATGGCGACTGCGCCGGGGCGTGGCTCGACGAAACCCGTCCGCTGCGCCCGGCTTCGGCGCGTGCGGTGCGCCGCGTAGCGGCCGAGAACCGCTTGCGGCGCTTCGGTTGCCGCTCCGGCTGTCGGGTCAGCGTGTTGCGGGCGCCGGGCATCTACGATGCGGACGCGCGCCTGCCGCTTGCCCGGCTGCGTAAGGGCGAACCCGTGTTGGCGCCGGAAGACGACGTGTTCACCAACCACATCCATGCCGACGATCTGGCCCATCTGCTGGCCTTGGCCTTGTTCCGCGGCCGGCCCAACCGCGTCTATAACGCGTCGGACGACAGCCAGCTGCGAATGGGCGAATATTTCGATCTGGTGGCCGACGCGGTCGGGCTGCCGCGTCCGCCGCGTCTGCCGCGGGCGGCTTTGTCCGAACGCCTGTCGGCGTTGACGCTGTCCTTCATGTCCGAGTCGCGCCGTCTCGACAACGGCCGCATCAAGCGCGAGTTGCGCGCGCGTCTGCTTTTTCCGTGCGTGGCCGATGCCCTCGCCGCTTGAGCCTTGAGCTGTCAATCAACCGATTCCCGATTTTTTTCCTAGAGCCGACATCATGCTTTTCCTCAGTATCAAAGCCCTGCACATCATCTTCGTCACCAGCTGGTTCGCCGGTTTGTTCTACCTGCCGCGGCTGTTCGTCAATCACGCCATGGTCACGGACAAGGCGACCGTCGAGCGCCTCGCGCTGATGGAGAACAAGCTCTACCGATTCATGACGCCGCTGGGCATCCTGGCCGTTGCGCTTGGCATGTGGCTTTGGTTTGGCTACGGTTTTTCGGGCGGCTGGCTGCATGCGAAAACCGCGCTGGTCACTTTTCTGATCGTCTATCACCTCTACTGCGGCCGGGTGATGCGTGCCTTCGCCGAGGGGCGCAACACCCGCAGTCACGTGTGGTATCGCTTCTTCAACGAAATTCCGGTACTCGTGCTGTTTGCGGTCGTGTTTCTCGTGATGCTCAAGCCCTTTTGATTTCTTTTTCGGACGCCTTCCTTGAACTTCTTTGCTCCCTGTCCTCGCGGCCTTGAACCGCTTCTCGCCGACGAATTGCGCGCCATCGGCGCCTCCGAACCGAAGACGGTGCCCGGCGGCGTGCAGTTTGCCGGCGACTGGGCGCTGTGCTATCGCGCCAACCTCGAAAGCCGGATCGCCAGTCGCATCCTGTGGCAGATCACCGTGGGTCGCTACCGCAGCGAGGAGGACATCTACCGCATCGCCTACGCGCCCACCTGGGCGCGCTGGTTTACCCCGGACGAGACGATCCGTGTCTTTGTCACGGCCCACAAATCGCCTTTACGCAGCCTCGAATTTGCAACCCTGCGCATCAAGGACGCGGT
>CALMXT010000195.1 GCA_937871125.1 uncultured Zoogloea sp.
GACACGCGGGCGCTGTCATCGAAAACCATGGAAGCCCGGGACGTCCCGGGCCTCTATTTCGTCGGCGAGGTGATGGATGTCACCGGCCACCTGGGCGGCTACAACTTCCAGTGGGCCTGGGCCAGCGGCCATGCGGCCGGACAGGCAGTGTGAGTCCATGAAACAACAAGGCCCGCACTTGGCGGGCCTTGTTCATCGACGGACGGAACCGCTTACTTGGCAGCCGCGGCCAGACCGTTGACGATTTCCTGCTTGGCTTCCTCGACGGTGCCCCAGCCCAGGATCTTGACCCACTTGCCCGGCTCGAGATCCTTGTAGTGTTCGAAGAAATGCACGGTTTGCTTCATCAGCAGCTCGGGCAGATCGTCGGTGGTCTGAACCTTGTCGTAGAGCGGGGTCAGCTTGGAAACGGGCACGGCCACGACCTTGGCATCCACGCCGCCGTCGTCTTCCATCTTCAGCACGCCAACCGGACGGCAGCGGATCACCACGCCCGGAGCCAGCGGGAAAGGCGTGACGACCAGCACGTCCACCGGATCGCCGTCGCCGGCAACGGTGTGCGGCACGTAACCGTAGTTGATCGGGTAGCGCATGGAGGTGCCCATGAAACGGTCGACAAAAATCGCGCCGCTGTCCTTGTCCACCTCGAATTTGATCGGATCGCCCTGAGCGGAAATCTCGATGATGACGTTGATGTCGTTAGGAACGTCCTTGCCTGCCTTGACCTGATCGAAACCCATGCTAGCTACCTCCCTTGTTATGAATGACTGCAGCCCGCGATTATATGTGAGCTATGTGAATCCGGGATAAACCCTGTTGCGCAAATCAGGCCGCGTCGAAACCGGCATCCTCGATCACTGCGCGCAGCGCGTTGGCCGAAACCTTGGCCGGGTCGTAACTCACCCTCGCCTCGCCAGCCTCCAGCGAAACGTCCACATTGGCGACGCCCGCCGTACCGGACAGCGCCCCGGTGACGTTCTTCACACAACCCTGGCAGCTCATGCCGCCCACCTTGATCACCACATTTTCCATCGTATTTCCTTTCAGTTTTTACCGGGCCGCCAACGCCTGAGCAACAGCGAGTTGCTGACGACCGACACGGAACTCATCGCCATCGCCGCGCCGGCAATCACCGGATTGAGCAAGCCGAGAGCGGCCGCCGGAATGCCGAGAACGTTGTAGATGAAGGCGAAGAACAGGTTCTGGCGGATTTTGCCCAAGGTCGCCCGCGACAGGGAAATCGCGTCGGCGACGCTGCCCAGGTCGTTGCGCACCAGCGTGAGATCGGCCGCCTCGATCGCCACGTCGGAACCCGCACCGATGGCGAACGACACATCGGCCGCAGCCAGCGCCGGCGCGTCGTTGATCCCATCGCCGACCATTCCGACCAGACCGTCGCCGCGCAAAGCCGTCACCGCCGCCGCCTTGTCGCCAGGCAACACCTGAGCGCGAAAATCCGCAATGCCGGCCTCGGCCGCGATCCGCGCCGCGGCGGCGGGATGGTCGCCGGTCAGCATCACCACCCGCACACCCAGCGCCTGCAGGCGCGCCACCGCCGCCTTTGACGTGGCGCGTAGCGGATCGGCGATGCCGAATGCACCGACGGCCTTGCCGTCGACCGCCACGCCCACTGGCGTCAGCGCCGCCGCCAGCAGCGGATCGAGCACCTCGGCCGGCAGCGGCGCCCCCCGCTCGACGAGAAAATCCGGCGAGCCGACCAGCACCTGCCGAGCTCCGACCCGACCCGTCACACCCTTGCCGCCAACCGCTTGAACCGCTTCGGCCGAAACCAACGCAATACCTGCCGCACGAGCCGCCTCGACCACGGCACTGGCCAGCGGATGGTGGCTGGTCTGCTCCAGGGCCGCCGCGAGCATCAGCACGTCGTCGCGGCCGCCCGTTCCGACCACACGCACATCCAGCACCGCCGGGCGGCCTTCGGTCAAGGTACCGGTTTTGTCCACCACCAAAGTCTTGATCTTTTCAGCCAGTTCCAGCGCCTCGGCATTGCGGACCAGGATGCCGGCCCGCGCGCCCTGCCCCGTGCCAACCATCACCGCAGTCGGCGTTGCCAGCCCAAGTGCGCACGGACAGGCAATGACCAACACCGCCACACCATTGATCAGCGCCGGTGCCAGCTCGCCACCGAACCACCACCATCCGGCAAAAGTCGCCAGCGCAATGCCAACCACCGTTGGCACGAAAACCGCCGCGATCCGGTCGGCCAGACGTTGCACCGCCGGCTTGCCGCCCTGGGCCTGCTCGACCAGCCGCACGATGCCGGCCAGCAGCGTTTCGGCACCGACGCCGCTCGCCCGACAGCGCAGCACGCCATCGCCATTCACCGTCGCCGCGAAAACCTTGTCGCCCGGCGCCTTGCCCACCGGAACGCTCTCGCCGGTGAGCATCGCCTCGTCGGCCGACGATTCGCCCGACAGCACCTCGCCATCCACCGGCACCGCATCTCCCGGCCGCAGCAGGAAGATCGTGCCGACCACCACCTGGGCCACCGGCACCTCGACCAATTGGCCCTCGCGCTCGATCCACGCAGTCGGCGGCTGCAGGCGCAGCAAAGCCTCGATGGCCGCCGATGTGCGCGCCCGCGCCCGCGCTTCGAGCAGCTTACCGAGCAACACCAAGGTCACGATGCTGGCCGAGGCTTCGAAATACACATGCAGATCGTGGCGTTCGAGCAACACCACGGCAATGCTGAAAAAATAGGCCACGCTGGTGCCAAGAGCGACCAGCACATCCATGTTGGCGCCGCCGCCTGAAAGAGACGACCAAGCGCCTTTGTAGAAACGTCGCCCGATCCAGAACTGCACCGGCGTCGCCAGCGCGCATTGCAGCCAGCGCGGCAGCCATTCGTCGTGGTGGGCGGAACCCTCCAGACCGGCGCCCAGCATGCCAACCATCTGCACCAGAAAAGGCAGGCTCAGCGCGGCAGAAATCCAGAACAAGCGCAGTTCGGCACGGAACTCGGCTTCCTTGCGGGCGCGCTCGGCCTCCCGGTCGCGACCGGCGATAGGCGTTGCGACGAAACCGGCCTTGGCGATGGCGGCGACGATCGCCGCGGAATCGGCGAGGCCCGGCGTATAACGCACCCGCGCCGTTTCGGCAGCGAAATTGACGCTGCCCTCGACGCCCGGCAGACGATTCACCACCTTCTCGATACGGGCCGCACAGGCGGCACAACTCATGCCGGACAAACCCAGTTCGAGCACCTGTGGCGCCACGTCGAAACCCGCCTTGCGGATCGCCCCGAGAATGTCGGCGGGCGCCGCACCCTCAGCCTGAGCGGAAATGCGAGCCTTCTCAGTCGCGAAGTTGACCTTCGCATCCACGCCCGGCAAGCGGTTGAGCACCTTTTCGAGGCGCACCGCGCAGGCCGCGCAACTCATGCCGGAGACCGGCAGATCGTAAGCTGCGCGCCCTTCGCCGCTCATGACGACCGACCGACCGGAGCAAGCCGCTGCCAACGTGCCCGCCGGAAAACGGGGCGATCATCGACGACAGGGAAAAATTCCATGGCCCGAACCTGCAAAAAGAAACGATCAGAAATGACAGACCACGCCATTCCACAGCTTGCTACCAAGCGACGGCGTCGTCACCAACCCATACACGCCGAACGCCAGAACCAACAAACCAGACCCCGTCCGGATCGCTTGGTTCCTCACCACGTCGCGCAGGCGCTTGAGAATCAGGCCCGCAAGCATCAGGTTGGGTAAGGTACCCAGGCCGAAAGCCAGCATCAGCGCAGCGCCCCGCTCCGCCGCGCCGGTCACCAATGCGGTGGCAAGCACACTGTAAACCAGCCCGCAAGGCAGAAAGCCCCACAACAGACCGAGAGGAAATGCCTGCGCCACCGTGTGTGCCGGCAAAAAACGCCGGGTCAGCGGCTGGATCCGTACCCACAGACGCTGGCCAAGGCGCTCGACGCCGGACAGGGCGCGGGTGAAGCCGGTGAGATAGAGCCCTAGCGCCACCAACATCAAGTTGGCCACCACATAGAGACCGAGCTGGATCGGCAAGATGTCGTTGAACAACATCCCCACCGTACCGATAGCACCCATCGCCGCACCGGCCAAGGTGTAGCTGCTGATACGACCGATGTTGTAAGCAAGATGCAGCGGCCAGTCGCGGCGTTTTTCGCCGGGCAGCCGCACGGTCTGCACGGTCAGCGCACTGACGATGCCTCCGCACATACCGATACAGTGAGTGCCGCCAAGCAGGCCGATCAGGAAAACTGCGAAATAACCGGTTTCAGGCATTGTTTAAACCACGCAAAAGAAAAACGCCCCGCGGAGTCACGGGGCGTTTCGGAGACCACATTCGTCGGCATTCTAGCCCGGCTACCGGAGCGCGGCCAGCGGCCTCAGATCACCTTCGAGTAACGGGTCCGTTCCCGGTCGGAACGCAGGTAGCGGTCGAACACCATCGCGATGGCCCGTACCAACATGCGACCGGCGGGAAGAACGGTGATCCATTGATCGTCGATCTGCAACAAGCCGCCTTTTTCCATCTCGCGCAGATCGGCGAGTTCGGCTTCGAAGTACGTTTTGAAGTCAACCAAGTGGGCGATTTCGATGGACTCGATGGACAGTTCGAAATGGCACATCAGCGCCTGGATGATGGCCCTCCGCAGCAGATCGTCCGGAGTCAACTCGATGCCGCGCAACACCGGCAGACGGCCGGTATCGAGGATGTCGTAGTACTCGTCCAGCGTCTTGACGTTTTGCGCGTAGGTCGGGCCGACCTTGCCGATCGCCGACACGCCGAAGGCCAGCAGATCGCACTCGGCGTAAGTGGAATAGCCCTGGAAGTTACGATGCAGACGGCCTTGACGCTGGGCGGTGGTCAGTTCGTCGGTCGGCTTGGCGAAGTGGTCCATGCCGATATAGACGTAGCCCGCATCGGTCAGGCGGCGGATTGCCAGCTGCAAGATCTGCAACTTGGTTTCACC
The DNA here is from genome assembly GCA_937871125.1 of uncultured Zoogloea sp. Classification (GTDB taxonomy): domain Bacteria; phylum Pseudomonadota; class Gammaproteobacteria; order Burkholderiales; family Rhodocyclaceae; genus Zoogloea. The sequence continues at coordinate 4,964 of CALMXT010000195.1, forward strand.
GGACGGCAGTTGCGCATCCACGATGCGCCGCTGAGGCTTGAAGAGACTCGGCAAGTGCGCATAGTTATAGATCGACAGGCGATCCGGCGACAGGGAGAGAATCTGCTCCAACGTGCGGTTGAAACTGATGACGTTCTGCTTGGGCAGACCGTAGATCAGGTCGACGCTTACCGACTTGAAACCATGAGCGCGAGCGGCATCGATCACCAGACGGGTCTCGTCCTCGCTCTGGACGCGGTTCACCGCCTTCTGCACGTCGGGGTTGAAATCCTGGATGCCGACACTCATCCGGTTGAAACCGAGCTCGCCCAGCAACGCAACGGTGGCTTCATCGACCTTGCGCGGGTCGACTTCGATAGAATATTCACCATCCGGGACGAGCGTGAAATGCTTCTTCACTATGCCCATCAACTGGCGCAATTCGTCGTGGGACAGGAAGGTCGGCGTGCCGCCGCCCAAATGCAGTTGCAGCACCTCGCGCGGCCCGTCCAGGCAGGCAACCTGGAGATCGACTTCCTTTTCGAGGTATTCGAGATATTTGGCCGAGCGACCGTGATCTTTCGTGATGATCTTGTTACAGGCGCAGTAGTAGCAGATCGTATTGCAGAAGGGGATGTGGAAGTATAATGAAAGCGGTTTGCCAATTCCGCCGATCGAACGCTTGCCCAGCCACGCGCAGAGGGCGTCGGAATTGAACGCCTCGACGAAACGATCCGCGGTGGGATACGACGTATACCTCGGGCCATTCACATCAAATTTGCGAATGAGCTCGGGATCGAAAATCAGGTCTTTTTGAATCGTGTTCATGGTGTGTTTCTGTTGGTTGCGCGAACAATCGCAGAATCGATCTTGAACGGTATTGATGTGGATCAAAGGGCTCCAAACGTTGGTAAATCCCCTTAAGTTCAGGTGACTGCAGTGCAGATGAAATCGGTAATTCCACTGATGACCACAGAGGTCAAAACGGCCTGTTCCCAGTGCAACCTTCGAGAATTGTGCCTGCCTTTTGGCCTCGATCCGCGCGATGTCGACCAGCTTGACGAGCTCGTCGGCAGCCGCCGCAAGATCAAGCGCCAGCAGCACCTTTACCGCTCGGGCGAAGTCTTCGAGGCCATCTATGCAATCCGCGCCGGCTCGTTCAAGACGGATGTGATCCTCGAAGACGGCCGCGATCAGGTCACCGGCTTCCAGATGACCGGAGAGGTCCTCGGCCTCGACGGCATCAGCACCGAACACCATTCATGCAACGCCATCGCCCTCGAAGACAGCGAGGTCTGCGTGATTCCCTTCAGCCGCCTCGAAGAACTCTCCCGCCAGGTCGAAAGCCTGCAACATCAGTTCCACAAGATCATGAGCCGCGAGATCGTGCGCGACCACGGCGTGATGATGCTGCTCGGCTCGATGCGCGCCGAAGAGCGCCTGGCGGCTTTTCTGCTCAACATGTCGCAACGCTTCACCGCGCGGGGCTTTTCGCCGTCCGAGTTTCACTTGCGGATGACCCGTGACGAAATCGGCTCTTACTTGGGGCTGAAGCTGGAAACCGTCTCCCGCGCCTTCTCGCGTTTCCAGGAAGAAGGTCTGGTGGCCGTCCAGCAGAAGCATATCCGCATCCTCGACACCCCGGGCCTCAAGCGTCTGCTCAACCACCACGTGGCTTGATCCCGTCGGCGCCTGAGCCCGCACTGCGCGGGTGCGTCTGACTGGGATCGACGCCGGACGGGGAGACCGGCGCCATCGAGCACTGCATGAAGGGTCGTGTGCAATCATGGCCGCGCCCGCCTGCGCCGAAGCGTGCCAAGCCGATCGCGGGCGCCTCTTGCATCCTCCTCTTGGGCGCCTCTATATGCCGGCCAGCCAGCCCAGCGGACTCTTACTCAGCGCCACCGAGACGATGTATGAAAAGGTGGCCAGCGCGGCAACGACGGAGGCAATCCGGACGCCGACAGGCCAGGCAGGCTTGAGTGCAAGCATGCCCAGCCCGATGTAAACCAGCAATCCAAGCACCTTGGCCGTCAACCAGCCCTGCACAAAGGGATACTGCCCCGACATCCATGCCAGCGTAAGCGCGCTGCCCAGCAGACAGGAGTCGACGATATGCGGCAGACGACGGGTGAGGCGCGCGCGGAGCAGCGGAGAGCCTGTAATCGACCACCAGCCGCGCAGCGCAAAGCCCGCGCCGCTGAGCACGACGCAGGTGATATGAAAATATTTGAGAGCCAGATACATGTCGCCTCGGAGCCCGGCTTCGGACTCGCCCATGAAATTGCCGCGGCGACACCCTCTAGAACGTCACCGGGCCCCGCCAAGCGAGGCCCTGAACTTTAACCGCGCAGCACGCCCACTTCCAGTGCGGCAAACCAGTTGATGAAGCGCTGCACGTCGGCGCCGCGGTAGATCCCTCCGTGCTGGGGGACCAGCATGTCGATATCGAGGCGGGAAACGCGCTCGCACCAATCCCGCTTGGCCCGATCCGAACCCATCCAGCGCTTGTGGAAACCTTCGGCATGCCGGATGTGGCGGGAAAAATCCTCTACATAAAGCCCGTTCTGGTCGGGCGGCAGCAGAGCGGCACCCACATCCCCGGAAAACAGGATCTTGGCTTTCGGGTCGTAGAGGTGGTGATTGCCGGACGAGTGCAGGTAATGCGCCGGAATCGCCTGCAGCTCCAGCCCGCCGACCTTGATCGTCATGCCCGGATCGGGGATCGGCACGAAGGTCGAGTCGGTTCCACCGAAGTGCGGCAGAAAGGACTGCCACAGCCAACTGGTGTAGCACTTGAGATCCGGCTTGAACTCAAGCCACAAAGCCAGCGACGAGATGATGTCCGGATCCTGATGAGAGGCGAAGATGCCGGCCAGCTTGGTCGGATCGCACTCGGCCGAGAGCGCCGAGAACACGGCCGGAAAAATTTCGATGCCGCCAGGATCGCACAGCAGTGCTTCCTCGCCATCGACAATCACGTATTCGTTGGTGTCGATGATGTAGCCGGGCTTGCTCGGATCGCGCGCAATGGCCAACCAGCGGTGTTCGTTGTCCTGGTAGATACAGTGAGCCTGCTTCATGGGTCTATTAGTCCTTTACGAGCCGTTCCTTGCCAAGCACTTCGAGGGATCGCTTGATCTGCGCAATAACCTCGGCGAAATCTGTCGAGACCTGCATCAACGCCGGGCTGAACCCGCCGCCGTATGCCGCTTCGATTTTGGCCGACCGGGCCAGCACGCCGCCCAGTTCAACCAGTTGCTGGGTTTCTTCCACCGCCGCACGCAGGCGCAGGTCGAGGGCACGCAGCTTTGCCTGCTGCTCGGCCAGACGGGTGGCCCCGCGCTTGCGCGCCTCGCGCACACCCGGCACGCCGTCGCCGCTCTGACGGATCGCCTCGGCGAGAATGGCGGAGTTGCGCTGCTGCTGCACGACACCGGTGACGCTGCCGACCGAACCGGAAGTCATGTCGCGCAGGGACGACATGTGACGGGTCAGGTCCTGGGCGAAGCGGCGCAGTTCGTTGGATAGCACGCCGAAACCCAGAGCCGCGTTTCCGGCTCGCTTGGCGAGAAAAATGGCATTCAGCGCCATCAGGTTGATACGGAAGGCCGTCGCGACGATGGCCTTGATTTCTTCATTGACGCGGACAATGCCGGCCAATTCGCCGGTACGGCGAAGGGAGAGTTTCAGGTTTCGTTCAGGCGCATTCATACCGGGCTCTGGGGCGGCAGGTGGCCGCGTTGGGGCACGTTGATCGGAGCGGATGCCGCCGGCCCCAACTATTCCGAAGGAATGAACAGGCCGGTCGCCGCGGGGAGATTAACGGCGGCCGACCGGCAAGCTTGAGCCTGAACGCCCCGTGCGCTCAAAGCCCGGTGGCGGCGCGACCGGGCGGAAGCAGGAAATCCCGCGGGCGGGTGCGCAGCCGATACATCAGGCGACGACGCAATTCGCGCAGATCGCTTTTCGGCAGATCGTAAGCGCGCACGGCGGTCATCAACGACAGCGTAAAACTCACCCCCAGATTGAGCACGAACATCACCGCCACCCCGGCAACCGCCTGCGTCAGCAGCCCCGTTCCGATCCACTGGAGGTGAAGCGACGAAATGGCAAGGCTCAGGATGCCGGAATTGAGCGTCACATGGCGCACATCCAGAGGCAAGCCGAAGAACTTGCCGAGAACGGGCGTCATGCCGAGCATCAGACCCAACGAAATATTGGTGGCCCAGCCGGACATGTTGCGCGACACCACGCCGGCCAGACGGATCAGGCGCATCGGCCCGAAACGCCGACCCAAACGGTGCTCGGCAATCGCCTGGGGCAGGCGGTGATACACGGCCCAGTTATCCACCCAGCCGCCCACCAGCGCAGCGAGGTAGAGCACGACCCCGGTCAGCGCAGCATAGAACACCGTACCGCTATCCACCGGACTCAGCGAATGGAAAACGTAGCTCGCCTCGGCGGTCGACAGATAGGAATGCCCGGTCATAAACCGCCACACCGCGTCGAAAGCGTAAGCCCCGACGGCCACCATCAGCACATTGGCGATGGTGGCTGCAAGCTGGGACCGGCAAATGCATGCCGCATAGTCCACGATCACGTCGAGACGCTCGACGCCCTTCCTGTCGCGGATGATCGCCGCGAATGCCGCCGCCGTCATGGCCGGCTGCTTGGTGGCAAGGATCAAACCGAAAGCCTGCAGCAGCAGGAAGCTCACGGCGTAGTTGAGGCCGGAGCCGAGTCCTTCGACAAACAGCGCCAACCCGGCCCCCGCAATCGCCATTTTGATGGCTGCGGTACCGACCGTGAGCAGGCCGCCGCCGGCTGCGGCCAGCCAGATGTGGCGGTAGTCCTCCGGCGTTTCGGCGATGTAGTGCTCCCCCGTTTTGCCGGCCCGGTCAACAATCCGCCGCTGCAGCAACTGCAGGTTGTTGCGAACAAGATGGCGCAGGCTGGCGCTTTCGTGGGCCGCGTAGGCAAGCTGCTGCAGGAGCAGCAGCACGGGCCCCGGCGCCCCCGGTTCGGCCCCCATGACGCCGACAATGGCCTCCATGCGAGCCAGACAGCGCTCCAGCACATCCAGGCCATAGACGATATCTACGCTGATGCCTTCCGATTCAAGGCGCACGGAGATCAGTCGCATCTCCTCCCGGCAAGCCTCCAGATCGCCCTGCCAAGCTTCCAGCAGCGGGCCCGACAAACGCCGCTGCTCCCAAGCACACAGCAGATTCTCACCGCTGTCGGCGAGCCGTCGGAACGGCGAGCGGGCCACCGGACGCAACTCGCTGCGGGTACGAAGCTTGAGGGACAGCCCCTGCCCCTGGACCCGCGCCAGCAGCAGCCGGAAACCGTCGGCCATGGCCTGCCGCAGCGCCGCCACGGTTTCCGGTTCGCTGGCCGGGAACAGCAACTCCATCGCTCGCAGAAAGGAGGATGGCTGTACGCCGCGGATCAGGGTCAAATCCCGGTTGCGCCCGAAGCTGCGGCTCACCAGATGCGACAGATCGTGGTCGTCCCGCGGCGACGGAATCAGCTTCGAGGTCAGGCGATCGCCGAACTCGGACAAAAAACCCCGGTCGCTCGGAATGCCGACCTCCCCGAACAGATTGGCACCATCGGTCTCGTCGAGAATCGCGCGGATCGCCCGACGCACCCCGGCGGCCAGTTCCGGATGCGCTGCGAGCACATCCATCAACACCGCGAAACGCTGGGTTGCCGGCCCGTGCACATCGGTCGAGTCGATATAAACGTCGTTCCACAGCGCGCCGCCGGCCAGCCAGGCAACCAACGCCCTGCAAGCGTCGAGACGGTCCGGCAGATCGGTGGCGGCAATCAACTCGGTAAGGCGCGCAGCCAGTTTAGGAAGGTCGCGCTGATTCTGGCGCTGCTCGGGCAGAGCAGCGCAAATGCACGTCAGCAGCGCATCCGGAGAAAGGGCAAAGGACAGGGAAGAATTGTTTGACATAGGCAGGTTGAGACCGTTTGCCCTGAAATTGGTTCGCTGCACCAATCTACCGGAAGTTGCCTAACCCCGCCCCTGGCGAGCCACTCACCCGCCCTGGATGAGCTCGAAAAACGTCAGCAGCGTGAGAGAACGGAAACGCTCTACCCCAGCGAGACCAAACACCCAGCTCTCTTCGGCGGCATCAACCAACTCACGCATGCCAGGCCGAAAGATGTCGGTTCAAAACCAAAACAATGCCCAGCCTCGAGAAAACCCAAACCCCAACAAAAAGGCCAACCCTCGCGGATTGGCCTAAGTGCTTGATAAATCTGGTGCCGGTGAAAGGAATCGAACCCTCGACCTTCGCATTACAAGTTAGAGGGGTCGCACCTTAATTTATATGCTCCACCATTAACAAACCCATATACAGAAAGGGTTTAGGCCTATACTCACTTTAACGGGGTTACACCGAAATTGCTGTTTTTTGACCTAAACCGTAACCCCAGCGTAACCCCGGAACAGCCAATACGCATAAGGTGAGGTGATGAGCAACAAAACGCGATTCCTCTTCGGCAAGGAAAAAATCGAAGCACTACCGACGCCGGAAGTCGGCAAGCGCGCGACTTACCACGACACGAAGACCACCGGCCTGCAGCTTCGCGTCACCGCCAGCGGCGTCAAGACGTTCTCCATGTACCGGCGCACCAAGGGAGGCGGACCGGAACGCGTGACCCTGGGGCGCTTCCCCACCATGACCGTGGAACAGGCTCGCGCGGCAGCCGCTGCGGTGAATGCCGAGATTGAAACCGGCGCGAGCCCGGCGAAGGTCCGCCGCGCGGTACGTGAGGAACCGACCTTTGCCGAAGCCTTCGAAGATTTCCTGACCGGTAAGCGCAAGCGCGACGGCTCGCCCCTGGGGGAGAGCACCAAGCGGGACTATCAAGACGTGCTGCGGATGTACCTCGCCCCCATCAAGGGCAAGAAGCTGTCGCAGATCGAGCGGACCGACGTGAAGGCGATCCACAGGAAGACCACAACCAAGAGCGCAGCGCAGGCTGACCGGGCCGTCGCCGTCGTGTCATCGGTGTTCACCTACATGGCGGATCAGGAGGTTTTCATCGGCCCCAACCCCGCCAGCCGCGTACAGAAGAACCCGCCCCCGGCGCGGGATCGCTTCGCCCAAGCCGATGAACTGCCGCGACTGCTGGAAGCCATTGCACGATCCGACCAACGGGACTACTTCCTGCTGTCCCTGCTGACCGGCGCGCGGCGCTCCAACGTGCAGGCGATGGCTTGGCGCGACCTCGATCTATCCGGCGCGGTCTGGCGCATCGGCATGACCAA